>JAESQQ010000408.1 GCA_016765095.1 Planctomycetota bacterium
ACCACCGCCGCCGCCGCCTGCAAATCCTCGACCGCGCTTGCTCCTCCGGCGGTCTGTTCCAGCGTCGTCGTCGGCCTCAGGGGGTGTAGGAACGACCCGGCGGTAGGAGGGCTCCTTCGAGGGGGCCTCGAGCCCGTCTCGAGATACGCCAGAGTCGCCACGGTCGGATTCGTCCGTGTTGGCCTTCTCAGCGGTAGTGTCCGGCTTAAGGAGGCGGGTCCGAACGGGACTCTTTCCGGTCGCGCCGGATCGCGTTTCGGGGCCCGCGTCGTCACTGTCACGGCCACTGTCACGGCCACTGTCACGGCCAGCCTGATCGCCTGCCTTCCGCAGCTTGCGGTCTTCGAAGAGCTTGGCCTTGGCCTCGGCGTCGTCGCCTGGGCCGGCTTGGCCAGGGACAGCCGGGACTCCTTCGCTGGGCGTCGCGTCCAAATCGGAGGTAGCTCCGCCCTCGCGCTCAATGAGCTCAAGCTCCAGGTTCCTGAGGCCGTCCGCGCGCTCGCGGCGCTTCCCCAACGCAGAGCGAAGTTCAGCGGCGGCCTTGAGGCGCTCACCCTCTTCGAGCTTCCTCGTCGCCCCGGCGTCTTGGAGACGAAGGGCGGCGCTGGGGCGAGCGTCCCGAGGACCGGTCACCGCTTCGCCGGATGTCTCTGGGAGAGGGACCAACTCGGGATCCAGGCCGCTCGTCACCCGTCCACTCGCAAAGGGCCCTGCGGTGGGCCGTGGAGCCTGCTGAGCGATTTTTTTGCCTGCCAGGTCCTTGCGACGCGGGCTATCGGCCTGCGCGAGGTCGGCCGCGTCCAACTCTAGTTTCTGAAGAGCTCCCGCCGACTCATACCTGGGCGACTCGGAATTCTGAAGATAGAAGAGCGCGCTGACCATCACGAGGGCGGCCGCAGCGGCCCCTGAGAGGAAGCGGAGGAGCTGGCCACGGGGAGCCCGGCTCGAAAGGGCAGGGGAGGGGAGGACCGAGATCGAATCCTCAGCAGACGTGTCGTCAGCAGACGTGTCGCCAGAAGACGTGTTGCCAGAAGACGTGTTGCCAGAAGACGTGTTCCCAGAAGACGTCTCCGTCTCGACCTCTGGGGTGGCGCCCGCTTGAGCGTTCTCTTCCATGGCCGCCAGGACGGCGGCGTAAGCGCGCTCGCGAGCCTCGGGGCGAGGGGCGGGCGGTTCGAGGTTGGAGAGCGCGGTCGCGAGGCTCTCGTAGGCGTCGAGCCGCTCGCGGGTGTCGCTATCGCTCGCGAGTCGCTGTTCAACGAGCGCTTGCTCGCCCGCGTCCAAGTCACCTTCCAAGAAGCCGATCAGGAGATCGTCGCGCTCGTCGTCGCTGTGCTCGTGTTCGTTCATGAAACCGTCCCAGTCAACGCGAGGCGGAGGCTCTCGAGGCCACGCGCCAGGCGCCAACGCACTGCATCTCTTGAGAGGCCTGTCACCTCACACACCTCGCGGAAGGTCAAGCCCTCCACCTGTCTCAGGAGCACGACTTCGCGCTCCCCTTCGGGAAGGTCTGCCAAGGCCACGGCCAAGCGGGCAGCCTCCTCGCGTTTGGTCACGTCGGCCTCCGGCGAAGGCCCGTGATCGCGCCCCTCGGGCGCGCTGTCGAGATCGGTCTCGCCTCGTCGCCCGCGCTTCTTGAGCTCGTTGATCGCCTCGTTGCGGGCGACCGTGAACAGGAGCGACTTGAAGCGAGCCTTCCCCGTGCCCGACGGCGGCTTCTTGTAGAGGTTGAGGAACGCTCGCTGGGCGAGGTCCTCGGCGAGGTGTGCGTCGCGAGTGAAGCGGAGGAGGAACCCGTAGACCCTGCGGTGATATCGCTCGAAGAGGGTCGCGAAGGCTGGGCTGGAACCTGCTTTCCAGGCCTTCTCCAGCTCTTCGTCGCTCAGGTTGGCCGTGCTCACCGCACCCTCCGAGGCCACTGCCCACTCCGAGGCGGGAGAGCCCCACGGCCAGGTCCCCGGTGGCCGACAGTGTAGCTCCCAACTCGTGAGACGAGCGGACCCCGGCGCAGGGTTCCAGGAGTCTGCCTGAGTCTGTGCGACGGGCCCGCGACCCGCTCGGGGCACCCTGGAGGGGTGGCTGGGCGGCGAAGCGCTGCGACAAAGGTGAGTTGGGGCGAGACACGGAAAGCTCCTCGATGCTGATAGCTACACAGGCGCTCGGCTCACTTTGGGGGTCGTTAACTTAAGTTCTTTGAGCGCGGCGCCTTAGCGGGGCGCCGGAGCGCCTGACGGGCTGCCTCGACGAGGTGGACGGGGACAGGGGAGCGCTTTGAGAGCCGCAGCACCGCTCCGGGGTGGCCCCGCTCCAAGAGCTCCTCTCCGAGCCAACGTCCCTGGAACTCCCCGATCTGGGTTCGCCGGGCCAGGCTCCGAACCAGGGCCTCGGTGGCCTGGGGAAAGCCCGCTCTCCGAGTCAGCAACGCCAACACGAGGCGCGCCTGGGGAGTCAATCCCCGGGTGAACTGAACGAGGCAGAGCGCGAGTTCGGGCCGAGCGTGCACTTCGGCGAGACCGAGCAAGTCCGAGACGATGTCGGGTGAGGGTTCGCCCTCGGACTCTTCACGGAGGCGCGCGGGCAGATCTCTGGGGTCAAGGGTCGGGAGCGAGAGGCGAAAGGGGCTCGTCTCGTCGCGGAGGAAGACCCGCGTCTCGCAGAGGTCGACGGGCTCGTCGTCGTACCAGTCGTTGGACGCGAGCAGGGGCACCGACTCGCTCGCGACAGCGCGGGTTCCGATCGCGGTGGCGAGCGTCCGGACGAAGGCCGCCGCGAGCACGTCGAAGCCTAGGCCGGCCTCGTGCGAGTAGGGCTGGTGCGACACGAGACCTCCCGCGCTGCCGAGCGCGAGCAGACAGCGGCCGACGACTCTGCCCTCGAGGTCGCGGGCGTAGAGAACGCGCTTGTTCACGTCAGCTGCGTTGGAGACGACGCTGAAGTAGTTAATGTCGCCCGGGGTCAAGCACGTCTCAAAGTGCGCGCCCATTCGGAAGATCTCAAGGGGGTCGTCCTCCAGTGAGAGCGCGACCACTCGACCGTCGGCCCCGAGGCGAACCAGGGTCCCGATCCCGTCTAGCCATGGCTCGGGGCGAAGGCCGAGTCGGCGGAGGCGATCCAAGAAGCTGCGGTTGGCGAGGTCCTCGCGGAGGTCCCAAGGGCGCGGTCCGAGTCGAGCAGAGAGCACGCGCCAGGCCATAGGACGCGTCGCTTCCTCGTCGAGGACCGCAGGTGAAGGAGGATCGGGCGCAGCTTGGGGTGCTCAAGCCAGGACTCTGGAAGTCCTGGCACGACCTTCTGAAACGCTGCCATGAGCGAAGCCTGGAGCTTGGCGTCGATCCAAGCCAGGCATGCCCGGCGAAGCCGATCGGTCAGACGAATCCGGCAGCGTTTGAGACGGAGGCCATCCATCACGCGGGCGGCCCGAAGCCGGTGTTCGAGGGTCTGGAGGCGTTGATAGCAGCCACCGTTGTCGCCGGACGCGCGGACTCGGCTCTGCAGGACCAAGATCTCTCGTTTGAGGCGTCGGGGCGAGGGAAGCTCTCGGCGGAGGGTCCGCGCGACGCCGGTCTCGGCGCGAGGCTCGACCACAGCCAGGGCCTTGAGCAGGTCGTGCAGCGACTCGGGGTAGGTCGCGATCCAGGCGGGCGACGCCTCGGGGGCAGCCGGGGCGCTGAGGTCTGCGGAGTCTCCCCCGAGCTCGGCCACGGCCTCGATCGCGAGCCCGGCCGCGACGAGAGCGGAGAGCGGCTCTCGAGTCAGAAGCTCGAAGGCGAGGGCTCGCCCCGGAGCTCCGCGAGCTGCGATCAGGGCTCGGGCCAGCCGGCCGAGCCGGTCTTCCTGGTTCGGCCCGAGACCGGCGGTGGTCAGTCGCCCCAGGAGCTCCGCCAACGACTCCGAGTCGGATCCGCAGACTCCAGCCAGAAGTTGAACGCCCGCTGAGGAGAGCTCGTCGATCTCGGTCCAGGCCGAGGGCCGTCTCACGAGGAGATCCACGAGGGCCTGGCCCCAAAGGCGAGGGTCCTCTTCCCGTCGGGCGGCTCCCCTCAGGCCTGCGTTCCAGAAAGAGACCGGTGGCAAGGCGGCCGCGTTCAGGCCGCGGGCGGCCGAGAGAAACTCCTCCAGGCTGGCCAAACAACGTCTGAGCCGAACCAGGGGGGAGTGCAGGACGTGGTCGAGGCTGTCGAGGAGCTGGAGGCGCAACACTGCTCGGAGTCCGAACGGTCGCTCCAGCCAGCGACCGACGACCGGGATCGCGCGTCGTGCCGCCTCAGCGCGCCCGCCCTTGAGCGGCTCGAACCACGCCGCATACCACTCGCCGCGGAGGCCTGGCGACAAGCGGGCGCCGGTCCGGAGGAGAAGGCGCAAGCTCTGGGGTCGCTTGGCGAGGGCTGCTGTGTGCTCGAGGGCCTTGGCGTCTAAGTAAACCTCTGGCGCGCCGGGCCGGAGGTTAGCGAGCTCGCGCTCGAGCCGACCCAGCTCAAGCTGGAAGATCGCAGCGTGAACCATTCGACGTTCCGCGTCCCGAAGAACCGGAAGGACCGCGTGGCATCGTGTCCACCAGTCCCTGCGCCGGGCCTCGTCCCAAGGCGGAAGGGCCTCAAGGGCCAGGGCGGCTGCGGTTCGTTCAGCGCGAGGCAGAGCGTGGATCTCGAGCACCCGAGAGGCGATCCGGTCCACGACGCACGACTCGTGGAAGGCCTCGACGTCCCGAACCTTGCTCGGACGGACTTTGCCGTGGCGAATCTGGTCGAGCCTTGCCCCCAGCCGGTCGAGGGTCGCGCGGCCAGAGCCGGGGGGGACCTGAGGGCTGGCGCGCAGCACCACCAGAAGTGGCTCGAGCGCAGGAGCGAGATCGACCAGAAGGTCAGCGAGAGCGAGGGCGGCTCGCAGGCGGAGTGGGCGTCCTCTCCCGGGCGCGAGGAGGGCCAAGACCTCCGCCGCGTGGGCGTTCGCAGCTTCGAACCGACGGGCCGCGTGCGGCGCCCCGAAATTTAGCCAGGAGAGGGCGGCGGCGCAGGATCTGCCGTGAGGCGTGGCTTCCCAGGGGGCCTCGCTCGACAAGTCGCGACGAACCGATCGCGGGTGGTCGACCGCGCCGAGGGTTCGGGCGTGTTCGATCGCTTGGAGTTGCGCTCGGGATCGCCGGTAAAGGGCTCGATCGCGTCGGGAGCGGGGTGGACGCTGGGCGAGGGCTCGATCTGCGGCTCGAGTCTGCTCAGCGTTGATCACGAGCCGGCGCGGAGCACCTTGGCCAGGAGTTGGAAACGCGAGCCAGGGGAGACGTCCAGCGACGGCGACGCCGCGCGGCAGGCCGCGCAGCCAACCAAGGTCGGCTAAAGGGGATCGTGCTGGGAGGTGTCTCCGAGTCATGACCCGCAGACCGCGTTTAGGGCAGGGGAATGTCACTTTGCGGGCAGGAGAGGGGACCGCAGCCAGGGGATTGGTGGACCCGGCCACGGTCGCGGAGACTTCAGCGGCTTCTCCCGCCAGCTACACGACTTGCGAGAAGTCTGTACCCGATCCAGCCCCAAAGGGCTGGAAGAGAGGTGTGAGGCGCGATCCCCGCGCCACTTCCAAGAAACGAATCGCAGACGCTCATCGGGAGCGGGCATTGGGAGCGGAGGCCTTCTCCTCCCCCAAGGGCTGATGGTTCGTCTCGCCCGACTTCCAGAAAAGGGGCTCCCATGACTTATGCCGTGATCTCAGACCTGCACGCGAACTTGCCTGCCCTCCAAGAGGTCCTCAAGGATCTGGAGTCCCTCGGCATAGACGAGGTCTATTGCCTCGGCGACGTCGTCGGCTACGGCCCGGACCCGACGGCTTGCGTCGACTTGGTCCGTCAGCGAGTCCACAAGACCGTGAAGGGAAACCACGACGAGGCCTTGGTGCACGGGGGCTATGGGTTTCACCTCCGAGCTCGGGAGGCGATCGACTGGACTCGAGACGAGCTGAAGCCAGGGTTCTTCTCAGGGCTGACCGTGCGACAGCGTTGGGATTTTCTCACCTCGCTTCCGCTCCGATTCGAGCGCGGGAAGGACGTGTTCGTGCACGGATCGCCACGCGACCCCACGAGCGAGTATCTGCTCGCCGAGTGGCTCCACTCCCGGCGTGAAATGTTCAGCGAGGCCTTCGACGCCACCGATCGGCTCCTGTTCACCGGTCACACGCACCTTCCCTGCGCGGTCACCGACACCTACGAGGTCGTGAGCTCAACGGAGGGCTACGTGTTCGGGGCGCGCGGCGAGCAGCGCGCGATCGTCAACGTCGGGAGCGTGGGTCAGCCGCGCGACAAAGACCCGCGGGCCTGCTACGTCGTGGTCCGGGAAGAGGGGGCAGACCTCAGGATCGAATGGCGCCGCGTCGCCTACGCCATCGAGGAGACGATCTCCCGGGTGGTCGCGCAGCCCCGGCTAGACAACCGCCTCGGCGAACGCCTTCGTCACGGCGCCTAGAGCGCGCCCCGGAGCGCGTGTCCCTGGTTAGGCGTCCTCTGTCCGGCTAATCTCGGCGCATTGGTGGACCCGGGCGCAGTCAGAAGGGCGCCAGAGCCCTTGCGCTGGCAGACGGAGGTCTTGTACGTGTCCATGGCAGAAGTGCACGCGGAGCACCCGAGGTGCCCCTACTGTCATTCGGCCGTTCGCCCGGACGACCTCGACAAGACGGCTTGCATGTCGTGCATGGCTTGGCACCACTCCGAGTGCTGGGGCGCACATGGACGCTGCTCGGCGTGCTCTTTGGGAGAGCCTCAGCAAACGGGCTCCGACGTCGCTAGACCTCCCGTGGCATGGTTTGAACGGGCGGAATCAAGTGCCGCCGTTCCCCTGGGTGCCGAGTTGGTCTCGGCAGCTGGAGACGCTGTTCGCCGCGAGTATCGGGCGACGAACCGGCCGCAGAAGCTTCGCTCTCGTGGTGTAGAACGGGTCAAGGTTGACTCAAGCAGCCTGATCTACAGATTCGACGTAGGACCGAGCGTCGAATTCGACTGGACCTGGGAGGGGAGCACGGCCTATCGGCCCGTTGTGCTGGGCAATCCCGCCCAGGGAATACCTCAATCCGAAGAGTTCGTCTGGAAAGGGGACGTGGTCGAAGTCGACGAGGTCTCGGGCTTTCTCTTCGTCGCCATTGACGACGTCGACTTCGAATACACCGAGGCTACGGGGACGCTCTTCGTCAAGCCCTTTGCCTACCTCGAGCAACTCCGCCGGGTCTACTTCGACAAGATCTTCGCTCACTATCGCTCGCTCTTGCCCGCGTCTCTGCACCGAGCGCGAACAGGGGAGTATCCGCGAGCGCCGGACGCTCCCTATGCGGGCCTCGACGAGCTGAGGACGGTTTGGGATCACGAGTGGGGCGTCCTCTGGGGTCCTCCTGGGACCGGGAAGACCCGGACGGTTGGAGAGCAGGTCGCCGAACTGCTTGCTTGTTCTGAGGAACGGATCTTGATCGTGTCCACCACGAACAAGGCTACGGACGCGGCAGCGCTGTCGATCGGCGCCGCGCTCAAGCGCCGGAACATTCCCCTCTCTCCCGCGTTAGTCCGCGTTGGTCGGGGGGCGGACTGGTTTTCGTTCAAGCGAGAGGGCCAGGAGGAGATCCTCGAAGGCTCCGAAGCCGAGGCAAGGTTCCGGCTCGCTGAGCTACGGCTCGAACTCACGGCGGCGACGTCTCACGACGAACGGGCTCGCATTCGAAGCGAAGTCAAGGCGGCGCACTTGTCGATCAAGAGCGCCTCCATGCGCGCAGCGTTAGACCCCCTCCGGAGAGCGGTGGTCACGACGGCGTTCAATGCGCTCGCGCTCTTGGTCCATCACGAAATGAGCACGCGGCTCGAAGCCGGCAGGTGCCTGTTCACCACGGTGATCCTGGACGAGGCGGGGCTCCTCTCACGAGCCACGACCGCAGCTCTCGCGTTGCTGGCAGCCAATCACGTCTTGCTCGTAGGGGACCCCAAGCAGTTGGCGCCGATCTCCACGATCTCTAGGCTCTTGCCGCCGGCCAAGGCGTCGTGGCTGGCCATGAGCGGGCTCTCATACCTGAGCTATTCCGAAGCCCCCGCCGTTGCGGTGCGTTTCCTCTCGCGGCAGTACCGAATGGCGAGGGAGGTCTGCGACGCAGTCTCGGCCTACCAGTATGAGGGAAGGCTGGAGAGCGCGCCGGAAGTCGACGATCGCCCCCCGCCCGCGGGGGTTCTACTCTCCGACGCTCCCCGAGCGATCTGGTATGTGTTGGACGAAGACTGCTCAGACCTCGCGAGTGTGCGTGCTGAGCGAGCCCCGAGTCACCGTGGTTGGGTTCGCTCGCGCACCCCGGATATTATCAGGCGGCTGTTTTCCGCTGCGCCGGAGCTTGCTGCCGGGCCCGGGCTCTTCCTCTCCCCCTTCGTTGCCCAGACGCGGATCGTGAGGCAACTCTTTGCAGAGAAGGGCCACACCGAATGGCGCGCGTCGACGGTTCATGCTCAACAGGGAGCCGAGACCGACTACGTGATCTTCGACACCGTGAACGCAGGGAGTCACGTCTGGTCCTCCGACGACTGGAAGCGACTCGTCAACGTGGGTCTTAGCCGTGCACGAGAGTTCGTCTTTCTCCTCGCCACCCGTCAGGAGATGGCCGAGCCCTACCTTCGTGAGCTCAAGGCCCTCCTCGCGCCGCGTGTCCTTCGCTGGCAAGGGAGCCGCTACCAGTGGCAGGAGGTGCCCGTCACCGTGCCGCCGCCCGCCGACCCGAAGCGTCTAGCCGACCCAGCAAGCCTTGGCGCCCAACTGGCTGCCCGCCAAGCGCAGCGGCCCGTCCTGAGCAAGGCTCAGCAGAGGCTCTGCGTCCTGCGCCTGGACGGAAAGCCCAGGCTCGTCCGTGGCGTCGCTGGCAGCGGGAAGACCGTTGTGCTTGCTCATTGGGTTGCCCAGATCCTGAAGCGCTGGAGCAACGAACCGGAGGCCCAAGCCTGGGTTGTCTATGCCAATCGCGCTCTGAAAAGGCTCCTGGAGGACATGCTTCGCGAAGCCTGGGCTCAACAAGAAGGCAACGCCCCCTTCCCCGCGGAAAGGCTGAGCCTTTGGCACGTCGCGGATCTGCTCAGAGACCTCTATCGGCGCGAGGCTCTCGGAACGCCCGACTTCGACTTTGACTACGAACGTGGCGCCCGCAGGCTCTTGGAGGTGGCTCAGTCTCGCCCTCTAGAGACGGCCTGCGACGCGCTCTTCGTCGACGAAGCCCAGGATATGGGGCACGACGTGCTCCACCTGCTGACGTCCCTTGTCAGCGTCTCGGACACGGACGATCCAAACTCTCGCTCCGCGATCTTCTTCTACGACAACGCACAGAACCTCTACGACCGAGGCACTCCTCGTTGGTCCGATTTCGGACTAGACATGCGAGGCCGGTCCACGGTCCTCACCGAGAGTTTCCGTTCAACCCGCCCGAACGCCGAGTATGCGTTAAACGTCCTCTACCGCCTTTGCCCGCCAACTCGCGACGCCGATCACCAAGAGCTTGTTCGGCGCCGACTGATCGAGCGCACCGACCGAAACGGTCGTCCCTGGTGGAGAGTGCGCTTCAATCAGATCGACGGACCGTCTCCCGTCTTTCGATCCTTTCTCAGCCTGGAGCTCGAGATCAAGGCAGTGGCCGATCGCGTCGTCGCGTTGATTCGAGACGAAGCGGTGTGTCCCAGCGCAATCCGGCTGCTCTATGTCGGCCGGAACATTCCTCCTCTCGTGGCCGGCGCGCTCGAGGCTCGCCTCGGGGACCTTGGCGCTCGCTTCCAACACGTCACGAGTCGGTCGTTTCCTCAAGAGGCCGACACCGTCGTCCTCACGACCCCACACTCGTTCAAGGGATACGAGGCTGAGGTCGTTCTGGTCTTGGCGGCGGACCAGTTTGTCTCCCAGAGCGGTGCCCTCGCACGCCCGCTCTACGTCGCGCTTACTCGAGCAAGATCCATCCTAGAGGTCTATGCGAGCGATGCCTCACGGGCCGGGCCCAAGGACCAGATCTTGACCGCCTT
Organism: Planctomycetota bacterium; assembly: GCA_016765095.1. Classification (GTDB taxonomy): domain Bacteria; phylum Planctomycetota; class J058; order J058; family J058; genus NORP233. The sequence goes on from JAESQQ010000408.1 coordinate 10,004, forward strand.
GAGCGAGTGCCTGGAGGACTTTGCTGGCGAAAGTCAGGCCCCACCCGAAGCGTTGGAGCTCTCGGATCTAGACGACGTGCTCGACGAGATCGGGCAGGAGCACCGCGATTGGCTCACCCGACTTGCGCGAAGTTATGAGCTGTCGAGGGAGCCCCTCGTGTCCGACGCCGGCGAGATTCTCGGCCAGCCCGTCTTCTGGTTTCGCGTAGACGACAAGAACGTCGCGTGCCTTGGCTCCGGCTCTACGTCAGCGCTGCTCGAGCGACTCGAGGACGCGGGGGTCTCCATTATTGAAGCGGGTGAGAGCCCAGAGGCGCCCTAATCTTGAAGCCCGGCTCCCTCGCTGGGGACCCCCGCGACACCGAACCGACCGGCCAGGTGGCGGTGTGCGCACTCCCACGCGAGGATCCTGCATGGGACGACTCGACCTGCACGCAGACGTACACGGGAAACTCGCTTCGTTCGTAGAGCGGCGCGCGCGAGACTACGCACGCTTCGTCGACCCCGGTCCGGGTGAGGATGACGACCCGGTTCGGCAAATCACGCTCGGCTACCAGCTCGATCAGGCCGGCTGGGTCGCGCTAGTGTTCGACACCCGGCCCGACGCCAAGGTTGACGGCGAATGGCAGGGCCACCTGGGAAAGGGAACCATCCTGAACCTGCCGCGCTGGCACAAGGCGTTCCTCAGCTGCGTCGACCGCGAGCAGGTACTCCGCGTCGTGATGCCCGGCGGTGAGGAGCAGACGATCCCGGGTGGAGACGAGGACGCGGCGACCACCTGCGTGGGCAAGGTCCTGGCCAAGCTCCTTCAGGCCGGGTTCGAGCGCGGTCCGCTGCGCAACTTGCCGCTCGCCGACGACGTCCGGCTTGTGGTCGAGGAGCAGGGCGGCGCATGGGGTTGGCGCTCCGACATGCCCGACGAGCCGGAGCCGGCGGAGTCGGTCGGGCTGGAGGCCTTGGTCGAGGACGTCTGCCGCAATCAAAGGGAGCTGGTGGGGGCCGGCTCGGAGGCCGTGCCGCTGCTGCTCGGAAAGCTGGGGGATCCGAAACACAACTGGATCGCCTCAAAGCTGCTCGGCGAGATCGGAGACCGGCGGCCCGAGGTCCTGGCCGCACTTCGTAAGCAGGTGACTCCGAAGGGTACGCGGGACGACAGGCACGCCACGTATGCGCTGGCGCTGCTCGGCGAAGGAGACGCGCTGCGCAAGCTTGCGCGCGGCAAGGGCGTCCAGGCCGTCGCAAGTGGACTGCGCAACCTCTACAGCTCAATGTCATATAGCTCAATGCTCTCGCAGCCTCCGCTCGACTTCGGCCCACTGGAGCGCGCATTGGACGCCGGCGGGTCCTTGGCGAAGGCACTGAACCGGAAGATCCTGAGCGGCCTGTCGGTGGGCTCGACCCGAGAGCCGAGCCGGGAGGACGTGCCCGAGGTGCTGCGGGCATTGGGCTCGAGGCACGCAGCGGTGCGGAGGCTGGCCGCCTCCATGCTCTACGATCGGGTCGGCAAGCCGAGCGAGGTCGTGCCTGCGCTGGTGGTCGGGATCAACGACCGCTCCGCGTATGTGCGGCGCTCCGCTTTGTGCGCGCTCGGTCAGTGGGGCAAGGCAGCGAGAAAATACCGGGAGGAGATGCGCGCTTGCCTGGACGACCGCTCGGAGGACGTGGTGGCGATGGCCAAACAGGTTCTCGCTAGGAAAGAGTTCAGGTAGCTGACTCCTCCCCCAAGGGCTGATTGTTGTCTCGCTCGGTCACACGCATGCCAGGAGCCGAGCTTCATGCCCGAGAGTTTCCGACCGACACCCTCAACCTGATGGCAAGAGGAAGTCCTCGGGACGAAGCCCCTCCGCCCGCAGGGCATCTGGGTCCACATCCCGATCGAAGGGGACTGTCCCGGCCGGCCGCCCGCAAGGCCGACAGAGCGTCTTCTTGTCCGCCACCACTCCTCCGCACGCAGCCACAGGCCGTCCCTTTTTCTTGTCGCTCTCCGACGAATCTGAACTGTGTGCCAGCCCGCGTGCATAGGTCGCCTCGCCAGCCCAGCGAAGCCGACCAAGCGCGCGCGCACGAATCCCACCGCCTTCGCCGGTACGCGGAAGAGACTTCGCCGCCGGCTATAACGCCCTTAGCCGTGTCTCGGCCCAAGCGAACTCCCACAGGTCAGGACGATCGGCCTTGAGCGCCGCGCGGTAGTGGTCCTTGGCGACTTCGGCCTCCCCGCGTCCCTCCGCCTCGACCCCAAGCAGCGTGTGGGCTGCGCCCAGCGCAGCGGGTCCCATTCGGGTGGCCACCGAGAGGAGCGCTTCCCGGTCCAGTTTGCGCTGAAAGTAGCGCACGAGTGGCCCCGGCCACCTCTCGAGCCGCGCGAAGCGCGCGAGGGGCCCTCGCTCGCCCGTGATCGCTGCACGCCAAATCGCGGGGAAGGGAGTCTTCCCGCCGACCGTGGCCGTGGCCTGGGCGAGGTTCTCGAAGCTCGCCTGGCGCTCGCCCAAGAGGTGGTGCATCAGCCCGATCCTAAGATACACGGCGAAGGTCTTCGGGAGACGACTTATCACATCGTCTCGACCGGGCTTGGCCATTTTGACGCGCGGAAGCATCGCCTGAAGCGTCTCGAGCGCCAGGCGGAACTTCCCACCCCGAAAGAGCGCGTCCACTCGCCAGTTCTCGATGTCCAAGTCGTCTGGGCGGTGCGCCTGGGCACGATTCAGGTCGGCGATCGCGAGGTCGGCCCGACCGCTGAAGAGGTAGGCGATCCCCCGATCGACGAGGGCTTCGGCCGAGTAGTAGCTCCGCTCGAGGACCGGCGCGATCTCGAGCGCTTGTGTGGCGTCCGCGATCGCGCCCTCGAACTCGCTCCGCGCCAGGCGTTCATTGCAGCGCGCCGCCAGCGCTCCGAGGTTCCTCGGGTCCCGCTCGATGGCCTCGTCGAGGTCTTGGCCGCTGGTCGGGTCGCGGATCGTCCGCTTGAGGATCGCGCGCACGAACCAGGTCATTGAATACTGGGGCCCCTTGCGCACTCCCAGGTTGGCGTCCTCCAGGGCGAGGGCAGACTTCCCCTGCATGAACCAAACGAGCGCCCGAATCGAGAAGTGCCTCCCGTCAGGCTCGATCGCGATCGCCCGCTCGATCGCCTTCAGTGCGCCCTCCGCGTCGTCGACCCCTCGCTTGTGAGACGCCAAGCGAGCCCAGACCCAGCTGTCGAGGGGGGCGGCCTCAAGCGCGCGGTCCAGGTCGGCCCGCGCCTCGTCGGGCCGATCCTGGAGGTCGTGCAGCAGGGCACGATAGGTCAGGGCATCCGCCTGGGTCGGGACGAGCTGGATCGCCCGATCGAGGAGAGGCCTCGCTCTCTCGAAGTCGCGGTCCCGTCGGTAGACGAGTCCCATCAGCGCCAGCGCGAGGGGGTCGTCGGGCGCGAGGGTGAACGCCCGGCGGGCGGCCTCTGGCCCTCGGGCGTCCTCCTCTTGGAGGAGGTGCTTGGCCCGAGCGATCAGGGCCCGAATCTCCTCAGCCGATAAGGTCGCTGGCGTGCTTGAGCTCGCGGACGCGGTCGGGGTCGGGGTCGGACCCGGCGTGGTCGAGCTCGCCGCCCAGGCGACGCCCAGCCCAAGGAGGAGGAGCGCGGCCAGAGTCCCGCCCAACGCTGCGCGCGGAACGCCTCTTGGCTGAGCGCCCGACTCGTCGACGGCCTCGAGCGCTCGAAGTAAGTCGCCCGCGTCGGAGTAGCGATCCTCGGGCGCCTTGCGGAGACAGCGCAGGCAAACGGCCTCGAGCTCCGGGGAGACCTCGCTGACCCGAGAGGGGGGCTCGGGCTCGTCTCGCAGGGTGGCCTGAAAGGTCTCCACGATCGTCTCGCCTCGAAAGGGCGGGTGCCCCGTGAGCATGGCGTAGAGGGTCGCGCCCAGGCCATAGACGTCAGTCGGTGGCCCGTGAGAGCTGGCGTGGCCGAGCTGCTCGGGGGCGAGGTAACCCGGCGTGCCGAGGATCTGGCCGGTCTGGGTTGGGCCACCGACGCCGTCGAGTTCCTTGGCGAGGCCGAAGTCCGTCAGGAGGGCGACCCCGTCCATGGCCCGGAGGAGGACGTTCTCGGGCTTCACGTCGCGGTGGAGGAGGCCTAGGCCGTGGGCGGCCGCCAGCCCGCCCGCGAGCTGGCGGACCGTCTCGACGACGTCGTGAGCAGAGATCTTGCCGAGCCGATTGATCCGGGCCTGCAGCGTCTCGCCTTCGACGAGGTCCATGACGAGGTATGGCCGGCCGTCCGCGGAGGTTCCGGCGTCTCGCACGCCGACCACGTGTGGGTGCTCCAGTCGTCGCAAGGCCTCGGCCTCGATCTGAAAACGTCGGACTCAGGTCGGCGTGGGTTGGAGCAGGAGCTTAATCGCGACAGGCTCTCCGCTGCGCAAGTCGCGGCCCCGATAAACGATCCCGATCCCACCCTGGGCCAAAGCCTCGACGACCTCGTAGGGCCCAAACGAGTTCACGTCAGCGGGCTCTCGGTGGGCAATGTCGTCGGCCAAGTGCGGTCACTGCTGAGCGATCACGTATCTCAGCACCTCGACCACCTGCTCAGGCTCGCGAGCCGTCGCTTGCGCGGCACCGTCCACTTCCTTCATGGCGTGGTCGAGGCTCTCGGGGTGGATCGTGATCAGCGGCGTGCCCAGAGCGACGGCGAAGCCCGCCTCGAACGCGGCGTTCCACTGGCGGTATTTTTCGCCGAAGCGCGCGACCACGATGTCCGCGCGGCGGATCAGCGTGCGCGTGCGGATCGCGTTGACCTTGGCGCCCTTGTGGTCGTGCCAGAATTTTTGGTCCTCCGGACCGAGCGCGTTCACCCCGCAGTCGTCGCTGGCGGGGTGGTCGGTGACGGGGCCGGTCAGCCGAACTGGGAGCCCGGCGGCCTCGACGCCGGCCGCGATGCGCTTTCGCCAGTCGGTGTGGATCTCTCCGGCGAGGTAGACGGTCCAAACGGGTTCGCTCATGGGTCCTCCCTCCCTTTTTCTACCACCGGGAGCGGTGCGAGCCAGCGGTCGAGGAAGGCGAGGGCCTCGACGATGGTCTCCTTCGGGCAGACCAGCTGGGTGAGGTGGCCCCGGGCGGTCTCTATCAGCTGCACGGGGACGTTCGCTGCCACGAGCGCATTGCGTAGAGCCCGGGAATGCTCGACCCCGACCACCCAGTCGTCTCGACCGTGATAGAGGAAAGTCGGCGGGCTCTCGGAGTGAACCGCGAACACGGGGGACGCAGCTTCGACCACTGCTGGAATCTCGGCCGGTCGACCTCCCAGGAATTCTCGCACTGGGCCGATGTCGCCAAACCGGCGCAGGTCGGTGGGGGCACTGCCTATGACGCAGGCCTGGACGCGCGCGATGTCGGCGGCACACGCATCGCCGGGGTTGGTGGCTTCGGGTCGGCTCCCCGCCAGCGCGCTCAGGTGCCCTCCCGCAGAGTATCCCCAGAGCGCTATGCGTTGCGGATCGACGCCTAGGCGGACTGCGTTTCGCCGAACCCAACACACGGCCGCCAGGACGTCCTCGAGCGACGCCGGGTAGGGGTGCTCGGGCGCCAAGCGATACTCGATGTTGACGGCCACAAAGCCGTGCTTGGCCACCGCGGATGCGATCTGGGCCATTCGCAGCCGGCTGCCGCGGGCCCAGCTCCCACCGTGAACAAGGAGCACGGCCGGAGCGGCCTCGGTGGACGCGGGACGATACACGTCGGCCAGCAGGTCGACCTCGCCGCGCCGGGCGTACGGCAGGTCACGCAGCAAATCAGCTCTCTCTTTTCGAGAGGGTGTGCTCGGCGCCTGGCAACCCGAGCTGCACAGCGTGAGCACAACAGCGATCAGCAACCAAGAGCGAGACACCACGCCTCAGAGGATACGCGAGGTTGGGACGGCGACCCGGGGCTCGCGAGCGAACGGAGTCGAGCACCACCCCTCGCGTTAGTCGTCCTTCTCGTCGACGAGATCGACCCGAGTCCCCAAAAAACCCGCAGTTCACCCGGCATTGAGCTAGGGTCCGCCAACGCCGCGCGACGCGAGGCCCCAGCCAGAGAAAAGAGACCGAATCGTGGAATCCAACGAGCTCAAACCCAACACGTTCTTTGTCGAGGTCTCCGGCTCCGGTCTCCCCGAAGTGGACGGCCTGTTCGTGCCCTCGACCGCTCCTCCCGTCGAGTCGGAGTCGGGAACCGTCTCCACCCTGGGCTACTGGAACGGCAAGCTGGCCTGGGACCGCGCCGACGGGAAGTGCGAACGAAGCCCCGCGCTCTCCTACTCCAACAGCTACACCTCTTGGCGAATCTGCCGCCGGGACGGGCACCTCGCCTACGACATCACCTGCGAGGACGAGCTGCCGCCCACCGACCGGGAGTGGCACGTCTACAAGAAGGGAGTCGCGCCTGCACCCAAGGTCGTGCTCCACCACTTCGATCCGCGAGAGCCTTGCCCGAAACCAAACGTGATCTTCATTCTCGGAGGACCCGGCAGCGGCAAGGGAACCATGTGTCAGCTCGCAGAGACGCAGCTCGGCTGGACACACTTGTCGACGGGGAATTTGCTCCGCGCCGAGCTACAAGCTGGGGGGCCGACCGCCGCGACCATCGAGGAATACATCACCGCAGGCAAGCTGGTGCCCAACGAGATCACGGTGACCTTGCTCAGGAATGCGATGGAGAAGGCCACCCGGACTACGGGCAAGACCAACTTCCTCCTCGACGGGTTCCCCCGCTCCCTAGACAACATGGAGGGCTGGTACGAGATCTTTGGTCGCGACGCTGAACTCCCGAGGATGCTGTATTTCGAGTGCCCGTACGAGGTGCTCGAAAAGCGCATCCTTGGCCGCGCCAAGTACTCGGACCGGAGCGACGACAACGTCGAGAGCATGAAGCTCAGGTTCGATACCTTCAAAGCCGAGACTCTTCCCACCCTCGAGCTCTTCAAGGGCAAGAACAAGGTGGTCGAGATCGACGCCAGCCAAGACCGCCCGACGGTGTATGCGCTCGTGGGAGAGAGCCTCGCGGAGCACACCGATCAAGACCTCGCGGCGCAACCGCTGACCGAAAAGTCGGAGATGTTGCTCGGGCTGCGGCCATACCCCAAGCGGGGGTAGCCACGCGGCCAGGTCAGCGAGGCGTCACGCTCTAGAGTGAAACGTCCAGCCTGGTAGTCTCAGCCCTTGGCTGCCAGGCACTCACTCACGTTCGCTGCGGCGATAGCCGCCGCCGCCTTGGCAGCAGGCACCAGCCTTGCTGAAGACGTGCAGGTGCTGTCGCGAGGCAAGTGGAAGAAGCACCAAGCCCGCACGGTCGCGGAGCTGAAGGGATTCGCGACCCCGAAGTCAGACGAGCGCAACGAGTTTGGGGGTTGGAGAGGTCGCCCTCGGGTAGCCAGGAGTGGCTTCTTCAGGCGACGCAAGGTCGGGGGTCGTTGGTGGCTGATCGATCCTGACGGTCGGCGATTCCTCTCCGTGGGGGTGAACTCCATAAACCTCAAGGACGTCGACCGCGGTCAACAGGGAGGGGGTGAGTGGGCCCAGGAGGCCGCCGACCTCCTTCGCGAGCACGGGTTCAACACGCTCGGCTGTTGGTCGGAGTGGCAGGCCTTCCACAAGGTGGACGAGACGCGGCTACCGTACACCCCTCGCTGGAACTTCATGGCGACCTACAAGGCCCAGCGGCCAGCTGCCAATGGGCCGAGCGGCTATCCGCACGAGACCATGCCCGTCTTCGATGCAGAGTTCGAGCAGTTCTGCACCAAGCACGCGGAGCGGCTGAAGAAGACGCGCGAGGATCCCTGGCTCCTCGGCCACTTCTCCGACAACGAACTCCCCTTTCGCCCAAACGCTCTGGATAACTACCTGGCTCTGGGCACCCAGGATCCCGGTCGCAAGGCCGCAGCGCGCTGGTGGGAAAAGCGAGTGCGAGGTCGGTCGCGGGCGATCACGACCCGAGACAGGAACGCGTTCCTGGAGCTCGTCGCCAAGCGCTACTACCGAATCGTGTCCAAAGCCATCAAGGCAAACGACCCGAATCACTTGTTCCTCGGATCTCGCATCCACGGACGCACGATCCGCCCCGCACTCTTCCGCGCTGCGAAGGGTCTCGTCGATGTGATGTCGATCAACTACTACCACCGCTGGTCGGCCGAGCACGAGCGAATGGATCGGTGGGTCGACGCCTTCGACGGGCCGTTCTTGATCACCGAGTGGTATGCCCAAAGCGTGAAGAGCGCCAAGACGCCTGCCACTGGCGCAGGTTTTCGCGTCCAGACGAACGCAGCGCGCGGCCGCTTCTATCAGAACCTCGCGCTGGGCCTCCTCGAGCACCCAGGCTGCGTCGGCTGGCACTGGTTCAAGTACGGCGGCGACGGCGACGGATTCCGCAAGGGGATCGTTGATCGATCTAGGAAGCCACATCGAGAGTTGTTAGGGCGAATGGGTCAGCTGAATCGTCGTGCCTACGCACTGGCTAGATTCTTCGTTGACCGCTAGGCAGGCCTGAGTCGAGCCCCCAACGCTGGACGAGGAGACGCCACGCGCCCTAGCACAGGCGGCGTTCGGATCGTCCCGCGCTTGCTCAGGCCTTGGCGGGAGCGCGCTCGAGGAGCTCTGCGATTTGGCGAGTCTGCTCGTCGGACGGCTGGCCCCACTCGGGCTTGTAGCTAAAGACCTCGGTCAGGGTCCTCGAGCCGAAGTGCTCGTCGAGAATCGAGACCTGCTCCGTGGTGATCAGCGACGGGTGCACCCTGCCCGAAGCTCGGGCTAGGCGAGTCAGCTCCTTGCGCAGGGTGATCATGTAGTTCGCCAGGCGAGCCCCCTTGTTGGTCGGGTCCAGGCCGCGGACCAGCCACGGGTTGTGGGTCGCGACGCCGGCGGGACAGTGTCCGGTGTGGCACTCCTGGGCTTGGATACAGCCGATCGAGAGCATCGCCTCGCGGGCGACCATCAACATGTCGCAGCCGAGCGCCATGGCCAGCACGCCCGCCTCGGGAAAGCCCAGCTTCCCCGAGCCCATGAACACGATCCGATCCGTCAGCCCCCGCTCGGCGAAGATCTTGTAGACGCTCGTGAACCCAAGCTTGAAGGGAAGCGCCACGTGGTCGCTAAACGAGAGCGGCGCCGCGCCGGTCCCTCCCTCGCCGCCGTCGATCTGGATGTAATCGACCGCTCTCCCGGGGTCCTTCTCGAGGGCGTCGGCGAGGTCGACCCAGAAGCCCATGTCGCCGACGGCCGACTTGATCCCGACGGGGAGGCCCGTGGAGTCGGCGATTCGCTCGACGACGTCCAGCATCGAGTCGACGGAGTCGAACTCCCGGTGCGCAGAGGGGCTCAAGCAGTCTTGACCGACGGGGATCCCGCGGATCTTGGCGATCTCAGGCGTCACCTTGCTGCCCGGGAGCACCCCACCCAAGCCGGGCTTGGCGCCTTGGCTGAGTTTGATCTCTATCGCTTTGACCTGCTTCTCGGCGGCGACAGCGATCATGCGCTCGTAGTCCAAGCGCCCGTCGGCTGCGCGCGCGCCGTAATAGCCCGTCCCGAGCTGCCAGATCAAACCCCCGCCGTGCATGTGGTGGGGCGAGACGCCTCCCTCCCCCGTGTTGTGCAGGCAACCCGAGAGGGCGCAGCCCCGATTGATCGCCTCGACGGCGGTCGCGCCCAACGATCCAAAGCTCATGGCCGAGACGCCCACGATCGAGTCGGGGCGGAAGGCCTTGGGCCGATCCCGCGCCGCGCCTAGGACCTTCGCGCAGGGGAGGCGGTAGTCGGGGTCGTAGTCGTCGTCGCCCTGGTGCGGCTCGTGGAGCGGAAACGCGGAGTGACGCAGGACGATGTAGTTCGGGCTGCCCTCAAGGTCGTTGTCGGTTCCAAAGCCGAAGTAGTTGTTCGCCTTGCGAGCCGAAGTGTCGACCCAGCGCCGCTGATCGCGCGTGAAGGGGCGCTCTTCGTCGTTGGCGGCGACGATGTATTGGCGGAGGGGAGGTCCCATCGCGGCGATCAAGCCGCGGAAGTGACCGACGAGGGGGAAGTTGTGCAGGATCGCCTGCTCGCGTTGCGACACGTCGTAGACGACGACGAGCAGCAGCACGCCGAGCAGTCCGACGGGGATCCACATCCAGATTTCCACAGGCTCTCCTGACCGAAGGGTCGCCGAGGATACGCAAGCTAAGGACTAAGACCCGTTGTCGACGTCCAACTCTTCCTAGTAAAGCGGAGCACGATTCTGAGCGAGGTCGCCTTCCTGTCGAAGGGGAGTCGTGAGATCACGCTCGCGGGCGACCTCTCAGAATCGTGGCCTCCGGTTTAGCGAACGACGCCCTCGCGAGAAAGCTGGACGCCCGCAGGAGAGAGCGGCTGGGAGTCCCAGCCGAGGTGAATCTCCCAGCCGGTGACTGAACTGTCGGTGGTCGCGATCTCACCGCTGAGCTGAGCGAGGGCTTGGTTCACTTCGACCCGACCGCTTCGTGAGAGTGCGTCTCGGGCGGTCACGAGCACGCTCTCGCCTTCGAACTCGAGCAGCGAGGTCGTGAACCGTCCGCTGGGGAGCGAGCGGAGGTTGAACCTAAATCGCCGGTGTTCGCTCGGGATCGCGAGGACCCCCTCCTGCACGCTCTTGCCCGGCTGGAAGGCCTGGCGAACCTTGGCCGGACCTTGGTGGACACCGAACTGGACGAAGAGCCCAAGGGCGACGAGCGCGCCCACTACGACTGCGGCTCGAAAGGGCTTGCGGGTCCAGAGACTCGGCGGCTGGGGTCCGTGCACGGAAGGTGGGAGCGACTAGTGGCTGGACCCGGAGATACCGGTACAGGTGAATGTAGGGGCGGGGTTTACCC
>JAESQQ010000409.1 GCA_016765095.1 Planctomycetota bacterium
CACCTGTACCGGTATCTCCGGGTCCAGCCACTAGCGCAGTCGGCCCAGGTCGTCGTCCTCGTCGTGCTGGCGGGAGCCGAGCGCAGGGCGCCAGACTCGGGTGCTGCGACCCTCGAAGATCTCCTTGCGACGGCGCGCGGCGTTGTAGGCCGTGATCGCCATCAGGTTCAGGATCTCGTCCTCAGACGACCCACGGGGGAGGACGTTCGCCGGCCGGCGGAGTCCGAGCAGCATCGGACCGATCACGCTCGCGCCGCCGAGCACTCGGGCTAGGCGGTAAGCGGTCGTGGCGCTGTGGAGGTTTGGGAAGATCAGAATGTTGGCCGGCTCGGCGGGGATCTTGTCCCCAAACAGCTCGCGGAAGCGCTCGGGATCGAGGGCCACGTCGGCCTGGACGTCGGGGTAGGCCTCCACGTCGGGCTGGAGCTGGCGGAACATGCGATAGGCACGCCGCAGCTTCTGAATCGTGGGGTCGGTCCGGCGCGAGAAGTTGGCGTAGCTGACGAACGCAACCCGGGGCGTGATCGCGAGGCGCCTCACGACGCGGGTCACGCGAAGCGCGATCTCGGTCAACTCCTCGGCCGAGGGGTCTGGAATCAAGGTCGTGTCCGCAATGAACAAGTGGCGATCCTTGAGCGCGAGGAGGTGGACCCCCGCGACCCGGCTGACCCCCGCCCGGCGGCTGGCGTAGCGCAGGACTGGCTTGACCATCTGGGCGTAGGGCAGGTCATTGGCTGCCAGCAGCCCGTCGCAGATGCCCGCCTCCACGAGGAGCGTGGCGTGCACGAAGGGGTCGAGCAGCTCCGCGGCGCAGTCCTCCGCGCTCGGGTTGTCGAGCGGGCGCTGGCGCTGCATGAGGGCGATCAAGTCCGAGCTCCGCCGCTCGTCGACCGGATCGATCACCTCGTAGGTGTCGGGCGCGACCCCCTCCATGGCCGCCTCGATCTTGGCCTTCTGGCCGACGAGGACCGGGAACGCGAGACCGTCGGTGATCGTGGAACGCACGACCTGGGCCAGCTTGACCGTGGTCGGGTCGGGGATCGCGATTCGGGGCGGGTTCTTCTGGGCCATGCTGAGCGGGACCGCGACCATAGAACGTCCCGCGTCGACCTTGCGGCGAAGCCGCTCGCGGTATTCGACGAGGTCGAGCGGCTTGCGCGCGACGCCGGTCTCCATGGCAGCCCGGGCGACCGCGACCGATTCCCAGTAGAGGACCCGCTGGTCGAAGGGCTTGGGGATCAAGTAGTCGCGCCCGTATTCGAAGGTCTGTCCGCCGTAGGCCTGGCTGACCGAACTCGGGACGGGCTCCTTGGCGAGGGCGGCCAGGGAGTGGACCGCAGCCAGCTTCATTTCCTCGTTGAAGGTCCGCGCGCCGCAGTCGAGGGCCCCGCGGAAAATGAAGGGGAACCCGAGCACGTTGTTGACCTGGTTCGGATAGTCCGAGCGGCCCGTCGCCATGATCACGTCCGAGCGCGCGGCGAGCGCGGTCGGGTAGTCGATCTCGGGCGTCGGGTTGGCCATGGCGAACACGATCGGGTCCTTAGCCATGGTCTTGAGCATTTCAGGCGTCACGACGTCGCCGACCGAGCAGCCAATGAACACGTCGGCGTCGACCATGGCGTCGGCCAGGCTGCGGGCCTTGGTCTTGCGGACGAACTCCTTCTTCTCCTTGCTGAGCTTGTCGTGGTTGCGGTCGTTGTGGATCACGCCCTTGGAGTCGCACATGAGCACGTTCTCGGCCTTGATCCCAAGTCGAATGAAGAGCCTGGCACACGAGATCCCGGCCGCCCCCGCTCCGTTGAACACGCAGCGCACGTCACCAATCTTGCGGTTCGTCAACTCAAGGGCGTTGAGCATGGCCGCCGCCGAAATGATCGCGGTCCCGTGTTGGTCGTCGTGGAAGACCGGAATGTCGAGGCGCCGGCGCAGCTCGGCCTCGATCTCGAAGCACTCGGGCCCCTTAATGTCCTCAAGGTTGATTCCGCCGAAGGTCGGCGCCAGGGCGCAGACGGTTTCAATGAACCGGGCCGGGTCCTTGGCGTCGAGCTCAATGTCGAACACGTCAATGTCGGCGAACTTCTTGAACAGGACCGCCTTGCCCTCCATGACGGGCTTGCTCGCCAGGGGCCCAATGTCCCCCAGTCCGAGCACGGCGGTCCCGTTGGTGATCACCGCGACCAGGTTGCCTCGGTTGGTGTACTTGTAGACCGCCTCGGGGTCCTTCTCGATCTGCCGGCACGGCTCGGCGACGCCCGGGCTGTAGGCCAGCGAGAGGTCGCGGGCGGTCGCCGTCGGCTTGGTCGGAACGACCTCTATCTTGCCGGGGCGTCCACCGAGTTGGTGGTACTTGAGAGAGGCCTGATAAATCGACTCGGGCACGGGACCCTCCAATCAAGGGGCGCGGATCCTAACCCGCCTGGGAGGGGGTCTGCGGGGTGAGCCACGCGTCGAGGTTCTGATTGCGATCCCCGAGCGCCCGGACTCGCTGGCCTCTGGAGCCAAGAGCACCGCCAAGGGCCACCTAGACGACCGCGGCTCGGGCGGCGACCCCCAGCGATCTACGCGGGTCCAGTAGGGTGTGAGCGCGAGCGGCGGGCTCGCGTCGGTGACCCATGTCAGAGCTTTCGCCTTCGCGCCCTTGGCGGGTCATGGCCTCCCTTGTGGGCGTGGCCCTCGTCGTTCAGTTCCTGCCTTCCTGCGTCGCGCCGCGGTTCGCGGTCGATCGGGCCAAGGCTGCCGATCGGCAGATCTATCGACGCCTCGACACCCGGGGAGCAGACCCCTGGGGCAACAACTGGCGCTGGACTCTCAACGGGCCAGCCAGGCTCGTCTTTACGGCCCCGGGAGGGTTGGCTCCCAACCGGGAGTATTCCTGTGGCCAAAACGGGGTGGACGAATTCACTGCGGGGGACGACCTCTTCGTGCAGGAGGTCTCCGGCCCTTGGACCGTGCTCCTCGTTGGGCTCTGGCTCCTGCCGCCGGGGCTCTACCTCCTGAGTTGGATCCTCGCGCTCAGGATCGCGCGCCGCGCGAAGGAGCGCGCGCTTGGCTGGCGCGAGCTTGGCTGGGCGGCTCTGACTGGAGGCCCAGCGGCCGCGTTCGCCCTCGGCTACGCCTGGTGGGGCTCAGACAACGACGTGTGGCGGGGTCTTCTCGCAAACCAGGGAGGATCACTCCTGGGCTGGCGGACCTCGCTCGTGGGGGCCGTCGTCGCGGCTCTGTTCGTTGGAGGGTGGGCGCTCTCCCGCCCGCCTCGTCGGGCGGAGGGCTGGGACGAGGAGTTCGAGCCCTCGGCGCTGGGAGCGGACGCGCACGAGGCCAGCGTGGGGTAGCCTCCCCGAGCGAGGTCACAGCCCATGCCAATTCCGACTCCTCCCGCCGCGATCGCCCACGTCGGGCTCCGGGCGCTAAAGACCGTGGCTGCAGCCGACGGGGAGTTCCAAGCCCTGGAGCGGGAGCTGCTCGAGTCTCTCCAGACCTACCTCCTCCACACCGAGTTCGATCTCGAGGCGCTTGAGCCGATCACGGCAGAGGAGTTGGCCGAGGCCGTGCCCGAGGGGGAGTTTCGCGAACGGATCGTGCACGGCGCGATCATGATGACCCTGATCGACGGCGAGGCCGCCGAGGTCGAAATGGAGCTCGTGGACGGCTTCGCGCGCGCGCTCGGCGTCGACGACGCGTCGTTGAAGGACATGCACCGGTTCGCGAACGGGCAGTTCAAGATCATTCGGCTCGACCTCATGCGGCGCTTCATTGCGGCGGATCGACTCAAGAAGGAGTGGAACGAAAAGGGCGTCCGGGGGATCTGGAACCTGGCCTCGGTCGCGATTCGGGGAGGGGACGCCGCGCTGGCCGCCAAGTATCAGGCCCTCGAGCAGCTCCCCGAGGGCACGCTGGGGCGCGAGTACTTCGAGTTCGTTCGTCGGAGCGGGTTCGCGCTGCCCGGCGAGAAGGGCGCAGGCCCCGAGCTGATCGTGTTCCACGACTGCAACCACGTCTTGGGCGACTACGGGACGAGCGCCGAAGAAGAGACCCAGGTCGCGGCCTTTCACGCCGGCTATCGTGGTCACGACAAGTTCGGGGTCGTGCTCTTCTTGCTGATGCAGTTCCACCTCGGCGTCCAGATCACGCCGACCACGGGCGGCGTGAAGGGATTCGTCAAGCCGGACCTCGTCTTAAAGGCCCTCGAGCGCGGGGCTCAAGTCAACGTGGACTTGATCACCGAGTGGGACCCAATCGCGGACTTCGAGGTCCCCGTCGCCGAGCTGCGCGAGCGCTTCAATATCTTGCCGCGCTAGTCCGCATTCACGAGGGATTGAGGCAAGACGCTGGCAGCCGCACTTGAGCGTCCGAAGGGCGACGCGGCCCCGACTAGCGGCCGACCTCCTCCAGGTCCGGCGGGATCTTGCACGAGTCGTCGAGCTCGATCGGCTTCTCGGAGCGGAAGGTGACTCCGTCTTGGTTGGTCACGTAGAAGTAGCGACCGGTCTTTCCGGGGTCGTCGGGGACCGCGACCGCCATCCAGGCCAACCCGCTGGCAGCGCGTCGGAGCATGATCAGGTAGCCCGCGCTCGTCCCCTCACCGACCTTGCCGTAGATCAAGTTCGCCTTGACCAGGTCCTTGAGGGAATCGGCGTATTCCCCCGCCAATCCTCCCGGTTGTGCTGGTCCTGTCCGTCGGCCTGCCTTGAAGGACCGTTGCGCGCTCCAGACCGAGCGCATGGCCCGCCTGGCCTTGGCCTCGTTGTTGAGGAGGGGGGCGATCTTCTTGAGCTCCTTGACTTCCTTCTCGGTGATCAGGGTCAGGCGGAGGTCGTAGCGCCCGTCCGGCTTGGGGTCGATCACGAACTCCTTGATCACGCCTTGGTCCTTGCCCGTTCCGACGACGACCTTGGCGATCGGGTGCCGACGCTTGACCTCCTCGATCATCACGACTTGGAGGCCCTCGCTCGGCGCATGGCGCCGGATGACGAATTCCTTGGGGCGTGAGTTGCCACGCCCGATTCGATCGTCGTCCCCGCCGACCATGATCCGAGTCTCCCCCTCGAGGCCGAGATCACCGAGGCTCGGGAAGAGCACCAGCGCTGAAAAGAGGGAGACCATGTCTCCCTTCCAGGGCGCCTGCTGTGGCTTCCCTCTTAGCTGGCCGTCCTTGATCTTGTCCCGGGAGGCTATCCCGTTCGCGATCGTGGCGCGCGAGCCCCGCTTCTTGCCACGTCGCGCCCCAATCATCTCGACCGCGACCAGTCGCCCCTCGGCGTTGAAGTCGTAGGTCAGGTGTCCCTCCTGCTCGTCGTCCGAGAGGACCTTGTAGGTGACCTTGAACTGGAAGCCGCTCTCGGTCGCCTTGCCCTCCCCCGTGACCAGCACGACTTCTCCGCGCTTTTGATCGGCTCGGTAGTAGCGCTTGGTGAACAGGCGGTGCTGGAGGACCCTCCTGTCGGTGGCCCTTAGGAGGAGCTCTGCGAGGACGTCGCCTGCGAGAGGCTGGGGCGCGTGTTGAGCGTGGGCCGGGGTCAGCAGGGTCAGCGTCAGCAAGACGCCCAGCAGAGTTGCAGTCCTCATAGGGTCTCCTTCCGGCACCGAAGCGGCGGGCCCGCCCCAGCGGGACTGCGTTCTATCCGATTCGGCCCGAATCGTGTCTAGCGTGCGGTCTCAGGAACGCGCTGAACTCGGGGACAAGCCCTGCGATGCAGCTAAGACCCCTTTCGACACTCAACTCTTCCTAGTAAAGCGGAGCGCGATTCTGAGTGAGGTCGCCTTCATAGCGAATGGGAGTCGTGAGACCACCCTCGTGGGCGACCTCTCAGAATCGTGGCCTCCGGTTTAGGCCTCGCGGGTCTCGATTCGAATCTCGCTCTCTAGCGTCCGGTGAACGGGGCAGCGGTCCGCGATCTCGAGCAGGCGTTTGCGCTGCGCGGCGTCGAGGTCTGGACCCAGGATCGTGACCTCGCGCTGGATCCGGTCCACACGACCCGTCTTGGTCTCGCACTCCTCGCAGTCCTTGGCGTGGATCTTGTCGTGCTTCAGGCGGACTTGGACGCCGTCTAGGGGCCAGCCCTTGCGATCGGCATACATGCGGAGCGTCATGGACGTGCACGCGCCGAGGCCTGCTAGGAGCAGGTCGTAGGGAGCGGGGCCGGTGTCGGTGCCGCCGACTCGGCGCGGCTCGTCTGCTCGGAGCGAGTGCGGCCCGGCCTGAACTGCCTGCGCGAATCCGCTTGGGCCGCCCTCAACGCGGACGGTCCCTTCCGGCTCGTCCGTCTCGGATTCGGGGAGGTAGCGCGCGGCCCAGGCCGCGATCAGGTCTGCCGCGTAGTTCGCGTCGCGCGGTCGAGAGAGGAGGTGATCGGCGTCGTCGAGTGAGACGAAGCTCTTGGGGTGCTTGGCGGCTTGATAGATCTTGCGGGCCTCGTCGATCCCGACGATCTCGTCGCCGGGCGCATGAAGGACGAGGAGCGCGCGCCCGAGGGCTGCGATTCGCTCGGGTTGATTCTGGGCTTCGAGGTCTTCTAGGAACTTCGCTTTGATTCGAAAGGGGCGCCCGCCGAGCTGGATCGTGCCCTCGCCTTTCTCGCGCAAGTCCGGGGCGCCTTTCTCGATCAAGTGGGCCACGTGGGCAGGCTCGAAGGGCGCCCCGATCGTGACGACAGCCACGATCTCGGGCAGGTTGGCGGCCGCGGCCAGGACCGCTGATCCGCCAAGCGAGTGGCCGATCAGGATCGTGGGGGCGGCGTGCTCGGCGCGGAGAAAGGCTGCGGCTGCGGCGAGGTCCGCCACGTCGCTCGAGAAAGTCGTCTCGGCGAACTCCCCTTCGCTTTGGCCGAGCCCGGTGAAGTCGAACCGGAGCACGCCGAACCCGCGCGCCGCCAGCGCCTCACTGATCCGGCGGGCCGCGGCGATGTCTTTGCCGCAGGTGAAGCAGTGGGCAAAGAGCGCCCAGGCTCGCGGGGTCCCCGGCGGGAGGCTCAGTCGTCCCGCGAGCAGGGCGCCGCTGCTGGCGGGAAAGGTGACAGGCTGGCTCATGGAGACCTCCGGGCAGCAGCCGGATGCCGGCCACGCGCAGAGGTTACTCGGGGCTGCCCATGAGGATCGTTGGGGCCAAGGCAGGATCCTGGACGACGCCAGGATCGTGAGTTTGGGTCTCGGGGGAGGGCTCGCCGTGGCTCTCGTGGTGGTGAGCCTCCCACCAGGCGTCTGCGCGCTCGGGCGTCCAGGGCGTCGGGAGCACGATTCGTCGCAGGCGACCCGCGAGGTCGAGCGCGCTGGGCGGGCGGTCCGCGGGTTCCTTGGCGAGGCACTCCATAATGAGGGCTTCGAGGTCTGCGGGGATCTCCTGCTCTGTGCGCTCCGAGGGGGGAGTCGGCGCCGTCCCAATGTGATCCAAGATCATGGGGATCGCCTTCTCGCGCGTGAACACGGTCGAGCCGGTCAGGAGCCAGTAGGCGACGCAGCCGAGCGC
>JAESQQ010000040.1 GCA_016765095.1 Planctomycetota bacterium
GCGCGCGCGGCAGGCTCCGACCTTCGCGGCGGTGACCTGGATCTTCTTCCGCCACGCCTACGATCCCGACCGTGGGGTGGGCGTGTGGCGGGATTGCGCTGACCTGATTGGTGAGCTGGCGAACGACCTCCCCGAGCAATACGGGCCGTTGCTGCAACTCGTTCGCTATAGTCTGTTGCAGAACCTCGGCACGTCGGACGAGCTGCGCGAGGAGCTGAGGCGTGTCGGTGGCCCGAAGGCAGAAGAGGTAGCTGTGACCGCTGGTGAGCAGTTGATGGAGCAAGGCCGAAAGCAGGGCCGGGAGCAGGGACGCCTCGAAGGAGAGCGCCGCTTCCTTCTGCGCGGCCTGCGGCGCCTTGGTTTGGTTTCTCCCGCGATCGTGACTCGTGTCGAGAGTGCGACCGAGAGCAAGCTTGAGACCTGGGCGGAGCGACTGTTCTCGGCGGGCTCGGTCGCTGAGGTCTTCGAGAAGTAGACCTCGCCCGCCGCAGGGCTATCGATTCGAAGGATCCGAGGAGAGCTTTCGTTTTCGCCACCAAGTCGCGGGCGCCAATCGGCCCCTTCCGGCCGCGCCGCCGTATTCTCTCCGGCTACAGGGGGGGATTCCCATGGGCTACGACGACGACGATCACTACGACGAACCGAAGAAGAGCAACGTCCTGAAAATCGTCCTGATCGTGCTGGGCGTCTTCGTAGCTCTGATCGTGATCGCAGGAGCGCCCTGCGCGGTCCTGATGACTCCTGCGCTCACACAGGCCACGGCCCGCGCCAATCAGACCAAGTGCGCCAACAACCTCCGCCAGATTGGGTTGGGCGCCGCTCAATATGCCGACGACAAGCGCTACTACGTCTTCGACGCCAGCGGGGACATGAGTCAAACCATCACGACCCTCCAGCGCACGGGCTACATCAGTGACGCCCACCTCCTCAACTGCCCTGAGGTCCAAAGCGGCCCCTCCTATGAGGGAATGGCCGCGCCCTACTCACGCAACGTCAGCAGCGCCGTGGCCACGGCTTGGGACGCCGTCCCCCACACCATGAGTGGACTGAGCTATCGGAACGTTCTCATGGCCGACTGCACCGTTCAGTTCATGCCCGAAGACGAGTTTCAAAGCTTGAAGGAGCGCCACGACGCCAGGGCAGAGAAGGTCCGCGCCGCCCACAAGGCAAAGAGCCGCTAGCGGCCCCTCGCCAGACCCCCTAAGTGCTGGTGACAGAGGCCGACGACCCGCGCGAGCGAGCCCAAGAGGTCCTGACCAAGTTGATCGCAGACAGTTGATCGCAGACCCTATCCCGTGAAACCCGCTGGGGCTTAGGCTCTCGGCCATGGAGCCACGCCGCGAACGTCTGATCGTCGACGGAGTCCCCCGCCGCCTGGCGCGCTGGGCGTCCGGCGAACCGACGCGCCAGATCCTGCCCTGCATGGCTTCACGGGGAGCGGAGTCGACTGGGCCCCTCTCGCGGAGCAAGTGGCTGGGGAGTGGGTCGCGCCAGACTTGCTCGGCCACGGCGGCTGCTCGTACGCGGATCCAGCCCGCTACGCGTTTGCAGCTCAAGCCGCCGACGTCGAGGCGCTCCGTGCCGCGCTCGGCTGGGAGCGGCCGCTCTTGGTCGGCTACTCCTTCGGAGCTCGCCTGGCCCTCGCGGCCCTCGCTCGCGATCCGAGCGCCTATGCCGGGGCGGTCCTGATCGGAGGCACGGCCGGAATCCCCGATCCTGTGCGCCGGGCGTGCAGGCTTGCTGACGACCGCGTCCGGGCGGACGTCCTCCGCCACGTCGGGGCCCCGGCCTTCCTGAGCAGCTGGGCCCGACGGCCACTCCTCGCGACCCAGGCTCGAATCCAAAGCGCGGACCGCACGCGCATGGCGGGCGCCCGTGGCCTGCACTCCGCGGAGGGACTCGCGCTCTCGCTGCGCGGGGCGGGAACGGGCAGCATGCCCTCGCTCTGGGAGGATCTCGCCCAGATCACGACGCCGACCCTCCTCTTGTGCGGCGCGGAGGATCCAAAGTTCTGCGGACTCGGGCGAGACCTGGCTCGCGCCCTGCCGGCTGCAACATGTGTCACGATCCCGGCGGCCGGCCACTGCGCGCACCTCGAAGCCCCTCAGGCGAGCGCAGCTGCCGTCGGTGAGTTCCTCTCCTCCCTGGAGTCGCGGTGACCGAACACGAAGAACCGATCGAAGACTGGGACGCCCGGTTCCGCGCCGGAGACCACCCCTGGGAAGAAACCTTGCCCTGGCCTGGCCTCCTCGACCTCTTCGCTCGCTACGTCGCGCCGGGCGCGAGGGTCCTCGACGTCGGCTGCGGGCTCGGCGTCAACGCGCTCGCGCTCGCGGCGAAGGGCTATCGCGTGCTCGCGGTCGACGTCTCCGCGACTGCGATCGAGCGCGCCCGGGCTGCCGATCCCGAGCAGACGGTCGAGTGGCGTGTGCTCGACTTCATGCAAGAGGCCCTCGGCGAGCGAGTCAGCGTCGTCTTGGACCGGGGCTGCCTGCACTCCTTTCGAGACGACCTCTGGCGGAGCATGTTCGCGAATCGCGTCGCGGCCGGCCTCGAGCCGAACGGGCTCTGGCTCTCGATCGCGGGCAGCGCGGACGAAGGCGACGACCCCGAGCGCGTGGAGACGTTGAAGCTCCCCCGCCTGACGCTGGCGAACCTCGCTGCAGCAGTCGAGCCCCGCTTCGAGGCGCTCGAGGTTCGATCTTGTCAATACGGGACCATTCCGAACCAGACCGACTTCCGCGCCTTCGCGTCGGTTTGGCGGCTCCGTTCTCTCGCTTGAGGCGAGGCGGTATCCTCCCGCCATGGAAATGAACGAGGTCTACCCCGCGATCGGTGAGCAAGGGTTCACGGCGCTCGTGAGCGCCTTCTACGCACAGGTTCCCACCGACCCGATCCTGGGCCCGATGTACCCCGATCAAGACTGGGCGGGCGCCGAGGAGCGGCTGCGGGATTTTCTCGTGTATCGCTTCGGTGGCCCTGCTCGCTATATCGAGCAGCGGGGCCACCCCCGGCTCCGCGGGCGGCACATGCCCTTCGTGATCGATCAGGCGGCGCGAGACCGCTGGGTCCTGCTCATGGACACCGCGCTCGAACAGACGAGCGAGATCCCCCCCGAAGTCCGCCGGCGGCTGGGTGAGTTCTTGGCCGACGTGGCGAGCTTCCTGATCAACCGAGCACCGTGAGCACACCGACCCTTCCCAAAGACGCTCCGACCGCAGCGGACGTGCACGCGGCGGCCACGCTCCTGAAGGGAATCGTCCACGAGACGCCGATCGCGCGCTCGCGGACTCTCGACGAGCGAGTCGGGGCCGAGGTCCACCTCAAGTGCGAGAACCTCCAGCGAATCGGAGCCTTCAAGATAAGGGGCGGCTACAACGCGCTCGCCCGGTTGAGCCCAGCCGAGCAGGCCCGGGGCGTCCTGACCTGGTCCTCGGGCAACCACGCCCAGGCCGTCGCGCTGGCAGGCCGACTGCTCGGGATCGCGACCACGATCGTGATGCCCGAGGACGCCCCTCCCCCTAAGTTGGCAGCGACCCGGGCCTACGGAGCCGAAGTCGTGCTCTACGACCGACACACCCAGGTTCGAGAGGAGTTGGGCCGCGCGATCGCTGCCGAGCGGGGGCTCTCGATCGTGCCCCCCTACGACCACCCCCACGTGATCGCGGGTCAAGGCACCGTTGCGCTCGAGCTGCACCACCAAGCAGGTCCCCTCGACGTGCTCTTAATGCCCGTCGGGGGCGGCGGGCTCCTTTCGGGCTGCGCGCTGGCGAGCAAGGCGGTCGCGCCCGACTGCCTCGTGATCGGCGTCGAGCCGGCGGCGGCGGACGACGCGACGCGCTCGTTCCGAACCGGCGTCCTGGCGCGAGTCCATGAGCCCGACACGATCGCGGACGGGGCACGAACGCCTTCGCTGGGGAGTTACACCTTCCCCTTGGTCCTCCAAAACGTGGACGACATGGTGACGGTCAGCGAAGACGCGATCCGCGAAGCGCTCAGGTTCCTGCTCGAGCGAGTCAAGCTCGTGGTCGAGCCGACCGGCGCCCTGACCGTGGCGGCCCTCCTCTCGGGGGCCCTCGACGCCCGCGGGAAACGCGTCGGCGCAGTGATCAGCGGCGGGAACCTAGACCTCGCGGCGCTTGGGACCCTGTTGGGGTCATGACCCCCCCCCACATGCGAAGAACGAGCGACTCGAAGCTCTGGAGCGGGATCGGACCCCCGGCTAACACTCCCATTGCGCCGTCGAGGAGCTTTTGGTCATGCGGCCCCACCTGAGACCGATTCGCCAGGATTTGGAGCCTCTCCCAGTCCAGCCCGCCCGCCTCGAACGTACACAGTGGCTCCCGACCGGTACCCAGAGGGAAGCGCTGGAACACAGCGAGATCGATTTCGATAGTCCCCACAGCCTCGGAGAGAAGATCCGCGAGCTCTCCCAGGCTCAGCCCCGTCCCGTGGAGTCGGCTAAGCAGCACGCGGCGACCTGGCGGGCCCAACTCGCGATCGCGACAGAGCTCGATCGTGGGCAGCAGGCCGTCTGCAAGGACGGGGAGCACTCTCACCAGGCTGTAGGGTCTTCCGCCCGGGCCCCGGTTGGCACCGAACTCAAGAACATGGAATCGGCAAGTGCACGAGACGGGCGCCTCTCCGCACGGAGCCTGTCCGCTCGATCCATGTCGCCGGCACGAGGCGAGGAGAGTGAGGCTCTCCTTCTCTGAGGGCGAAGAGCGGGAAACGGAGCCCGCGGGAGGAGGGGGCATGAGTCGCGAAAGCGACACCCAACGCTTGCGCGGCTGGTCCGGAACTCGCCACAGGCAGACGTTTTGCAGACGAAGGGCAAGTCCTAAAGGGAGGTCGATTTCGTCCTCCCCGGACGGATAGACGTGGACGGGCCCGCAGCCACCGAGCAGGCGAGCTCGCTCCTGGTCGTAGGCTGGCTCGAAGTCGCTGTCCTGCTTCTTGACCAGGACCAGCACTCTCGCGAGTTGGTCCTCGTTGATCTCGAGGGCGGACCCCCTCAGCTGCCTCAGGGATTCCTCGTTGATCTCGAGGTTCAATCCACACAGGGCGAGGTGCTCGAGACTGAGCTGCGAGTTGCCCAAGAAACCCAGGTGGGCAATCTCAGTGTTGGACAGGTCCAGCCGTGTAATGCCCTGCGCGGATCCGTCGGGTGGCGGTCGATAGCGGAAGAAGGCTGCGAGCTGGTCGTCGCTGATCGGCACACCACGGAAGGAGAGCTCCTGGAGCCCGGGCAGGAACGCCGCCTCGACTACACTCACGGGAGAGCAGGCCCCGGGCGACAGCGCGAAGCCGACCACAGCCTCCAACTCTCCGTCGAACTCTGCGCACGGCACCCAAGCAGCAGCCTCGGCTCCTCGCAGGAAGGAGCCCGGAAGGCTGCTGGCAAGCTCAGCCAGCGTGGCTGGCAGCGAAACTTCAGCGCGGCCTCGCAGAAAGGCGAGGTCAGTCCGAAGCTCGTCCTCGGTACAGTGAATGGCGGCTGCGAGCTCGCAGACGATCTCCGCCTCGTCGAGGCTTCCGAGAGGAGGGCGCAGCGCCTCGAGCACTCGCAGCCTAGCGCGCGCGCTGTTTTGGGCGCGAGCTGCGGACAGCCGGTCGACCGCGTCGGCGGTCCTCGCTCGCAAGGGCAGTACGCGCACTCGTACGCTGGCGTCGATACGATCCGCCGGCTCGCCGTCACAGAGGACGCCGTAGCCGTCACCGGTGTGGCTTACGAACACGCTGGGGACGGCGCCCCCGTAGCCTGCGAACACGCTGTGGATTCGCGTCCGCCGTAGGTTCGGATCCTCCCAGCCGTCGCAATCGGCCCTGCGGACGAGCGTAGATACCCGGTCTACCTGGAGGACCTCCAGTCGATCGGCCCAGACGCCAACACCTCCCTCGCTCCCCTCCCCGTAGTCGTGTCCGCCGGGCGGAACTAGGTCGGTGCGACACCAGAAGGCCAACTGAGCGAGGCTCCTCCAATGGTGGCCCCCCGTGAGATCCAGATCGCCGTCGCCGAGCTCGCCGTCGCCGAGCTCGCCGTCGTCAACGGAGCCTTGGGCGATTCGGACGAATCCCTGAGCCGGGATCCAGCCCTGAACGAGGGCCCAGGACAGACAGCGGTAACCCTTGAGGTCTAGTCGCACCTGATAGAGGCCCTGTGCCACTGCCTCGACGAGTCGTTGGTCGTGTTGGCCCGGAGGGCCCACCGTCACGGCCGAGACGAGTGGGGCTAGGCCGCTACCGCGGACGTCTCCCCCCAGTGCGACGACGACCTCGTGGCCGTCGGGCTCGAGTCTGCTGAATTCATGCGGACTTAGTGAAAGTAGCTTCAGCAGTTCCCGAATTGTCCCCAGGGTCGGACCCGAGGCCGGGTTCGGACCGGAGGCCAAGGTCTCCGCAAGACTGCAGGCGAGCTGGAGAGGGAGGTCCATACCCCAGCGTCCCCTCGCTAGGTCAGTGACCAAGTGCCTCCTGAGTTCCCATACCGGAGCTTCGCCCTCAAGGAGACTGTGCTCGTGGGCGCGCAGGATAGCGACGGGCTTTCGATCGACGCTCCCACTGGCCGCCTGCCTAAAGAGCGTCCGCCTCGACAAGTCGTTGCCGAACCTGACGACGGGGCATCCTGGCGAGAGGAGGTAGAGACCACGCATCTGCATGAGCCGCGCGACCATTGGCCACCGGGAGCTGGCTGGGACAGAGAGCCCGAGTTCAGGGCCGCATTCGAACTCTCCCATCAGCGTGTCGAGGAGGTCCGGATCGGGCGAGTCGAGCGTCGCGAGGAGGTCGAGGCCGTCTGGCTCTTGGCCGAGGCGAAGCGGCTCCGCATATTGTTCGAACCAGGCTCGAGTCAACGTCGCTCCTCACCTTCCGGTTTCGATGACTCGCCGAGCCTGTAAAGGGCGCCGTGCTCAGCAGCGGAAACCTAGACCTTGCGGCCCTCCCCACGCTGCTGGGTTAGCTACTCACCGCCGCCCGGGACGCTCAACCCGAGCAGGTCACCGTCCCGGACCTCTGCTCCGCCGACCTGACCGCCGCTGACCTGGCCGGCGCTCTCGAGGCTGCGCTCTGAGTTGAGCACCGGCGGGAGGGAGGGCTCAAGCGCGGGGAGCCCGAGGACCCGAGGGGTCCAGCTCCGCCAAGCGCCGAACACGACCACGCTCCCCGCGGCCAAGGTGACGGGGGCCAAGGTGACGGGGGCGAGAGTGCTCAGGCTGTTGAGGCTGAGAAACTCGACCAGGCTGCTCAAACCGCCCACAAAGACACCTCCTGCGCGCGTCGGACTGTAGGACTACCGTGGCACCCTCGCGTCGGGTGCGCAATGCATCCGGCTGTGCGACACTTCTGCACTTCTCCTGCGAACTCGGAGCCAGGCGTGACCGAGGGCCCTAGCCAAGTCAATCGAATCGAAACCCTCCGCCACTCGGGGGACTTTGCGGGTGCCCTCTCGGCGACCCACGAGGCCCTTAGCGGCGGTCCCGATCCTCTTCAGCGAGGGAGACTCCTCGGCTGCCAGGGCCGAATCCTCCTCGACACCGGCGCCAACACAGACGCGGTGACCGTGTTCGAAGAGGCGACACAGGCCCTCGAAAGCGGCCCCCAGGGCGAGCTCGCGATCCTGACCCTCGACCTCGGCCGGGCCTACCGCCGAACGGGCCAGCTCGAGCCCGCGCTCAAGGCCATGGAGGACGCGACCGATCAGTTCGCCGCAGCCGGAGACGCTGCGGGTCGACGACGAGCGCTCGCCGCGCGCGGCAAGGTGATGTACGCCCTTAGCGACTGGAAGGGCGCTCGCGGCGCCTTCCGAGCAGCCCTCGACCAGCGCGGCGAAGAGCCCCCGGCCTGGCGCCTGCACCACGCCATGGCGCGAGCCTACGAAAAGGACGGCCGCCGCTCCGAGGCAGAGAACTGCTACGAACGGGCCCGCCAAGCCGGCTGGGACGGTCTTCAAAAGGGCGAGTCGCAGCCCGCCCAGCCCCGTCATTACGAGCAGGCCCCCTCGCTCGGCGCTGCCCTAACGGTCAGCGCGGGCGACGTGCTCGTCCCTCACGAC
Source organism: Planctomycetota bacterium (assembly GCA_016765095.1). Taxonomy (GTDB): domain Bacteria; phylum Planctomycetota; class J058; order J058; family J058; genus NORP233. Next base: position 8,054 of record JAESQQ010000040.1, read on the forward strand.
GACGAGGCAGAGCTCGCTCGCGCCGCACAAGGCCTCGAGCCCGTCGACTTGATCAAGCTCGTCTCCCTCGCCGGAGCGCTCAACTCCGCCTTGGCTCCCGAGCCGCTCCTCGAGCTCCTCCTCGACCGCGCGATCGAGTGGACCAACGCCTCGAGCGGCTACGTCGTGGTCTGCCGGCCCCGGCGCGACAACCAGGCCCACGTCGAGATCCGCGCCGCACGTAACAACAAGGGCGAGAAAGTCGAGAGCCCCGAAGACGACATCTCGCGGACGATCGTGCTCCAGGCCGTTCAGGGCTCCAAGCCCGTCGTGACCGGGGACGCGATCAAAGACGAGCAGCTTGGCGGCATGCAGAGCATTATGGATCGCGAGCTGCGCTCGGTCGCGTGCTTCCCGCTCCGCGTCCGCAGCGGACCTGCCCTGGGCGCGATCTACCTCGAGTCACGCGAGACGGGTGTGTTCGGGACGCGCGAAGTCGCGCTTCTCAACGCCTTGAGCCACCACGTGGCCCTCGCCTTCGAGCGGAGCACGCGCTATCAGCGCCTGGCTGACGCCTACAACGAGACCCGCCGATCGCTTGAAGAGAAGACCGGCGTCATGTTCGGCCTGATCGGTCGGGCCCGCTGCATGCGCCAGGTGTTCCGCTTGATCGACAAGCTCCGCGATCACGACGCTCCGGTCTTGATCGAGGGCGAGACCGGCACGGGCAAGGAGCTCGTCGCGCGCGCGATCCACCGGAGCAGCAAGCGACGCGACGCACCCTTTGTGGTCGAAGCCTGCGGCGCACTCCCCGAAGGCCTGCTCGAAGCGGAGCTCTTCGGTCACGAGAAGGGCGCGTTCACAGGGGCGACTGAGGCCCGTCGCGGGGCCTTCGCCCGAGCCGAGGGGGGCACGCTCTTCCTCGACGAAGTCAACGACATGCCGGCCCGCATGCAGGCGCTGCTGCTCCGCACCCTTGAGTCGGGTGAAGTGCGCCCGATCGGCGCGCCCGCGCCGCGAATCATTGACTGCCGGATCGTGTGCGCCTCGCGCGAGCCTCTCGCCAACATGGTCCGCGAAGGGCGCTTTAGGGAAGACCTCTACTTCCGGGTGAACGTGATCCGGGTCGAAGTCCCCCCGCTCAGGAACCGCAAGGAAGACGTCCCTGCCCTGGCCGAAGCCTTCCTCAAGGAAATGGGTCGCCAAGCGACTGACCTCAGCCCCGCTGCGCTCGAAGTCCTGCTCCGCCACGACTGGCCAGGCAACATTCGTGAGCTGCGCCACGCCCTCGAGCGCGGGAGCCTGCTGGCCGGCAGCGGCCAGCTCGAGCCGAAGCACCTCGGCCTCGACGAGCTCGGCAAGTCGACACGCCGCGGACTCAGGGTCAGCTCAGGGAGCACGGCCGGGAAGGTCGAGTTCCACGGTTTGATCCTCAATCGTCGCCAAGTGACGCTGATCGACTACCTCCGCGCGAACGGCGTCGCGACCAACCGCGAGTATGTCCAGCTCGTCAACGTCTCGGTCCCGACCGGCTGGCGCGATATCAAGGACTTGCTCGACAAGAGCCTGATCCGCAGCGAGGGTCAGGGTCGAAACACGATCTACCGGCTCCAAGACGACTCGCCGATCATTAAGGCCGCGGTTCAAGAGGCTGCCAAAGAGGGCTAACGCCTGCGCTCCGGGCGGGGGTAAACCCCGCCCCTACGAGAGCGTGTTGCAAGGCGTCCAATAGGGCGCCTTACGGAGGGGCCCTCTCGCGATCTGTAGGGTGCGGGGTTTACAGCTTCCTGAGGTAGCTACGGTTAAGTGCGCGGGAGGCTCCAGAGGGGCC
>JAESQQ010000410.1 GCA_016765095.1 Planctomycetota bacterium
CAACGTCGGGCAGCCTTCCTCTCGTGACGCGCCGAGCGTCAGCTTTCGGGATCCAGTGATGCGCTTCCGGAACGAAGGGTCGGGGCGCTCTTCGCAGGCAACGGCCGTCCTAGGGCCTGAACGGTTACGCCGAAACAACCAGCCTCTTGAGCCATTCGACGGAGACGCGTGGCTTAGGAGCCGAGCTCGGTCCGAATCCCGTCGGTCAGGTCCTCGATCACCTCGAGGGTCGAGTCGTAGAGCAAGTCCGAGCTCGCGTTGCGAAGGGCGGGCTTGCGGACCTCGATCCCGAAGGTTGCGCCGCAGAGGCGCTCGCGAAGTTGGTCAGGAGTCAGGTGGTACTTCCGGCAGAGCGGCTCGTAGACCTCGGGGACCGAGAGCAGCGAGAAGGTGTCCCAGAAGCGGCGCTTGACCGTAATGTTGATCTGCGGGCCGCCAGAGCCCGGCACGATCTCGTAGTTGCGGGTCCGCCGCGTGCCCTTGCGCTTGGGCGTCTTGACGATCGCCGCCAGCCCGCGGGAGCGCAGCTCGCCGACGATCTCGTCGGGCGTCGGGACGCGGTCGCCCATGCCCCAGACGTGCACGCTCTCGTCGGTGCGCAGCCGGCCGTCGACGAAGCCGAGGTCGAACTCACCGATCAGCTCGTTGTAGACGCGCAGCGCTTGAGGGCGCTCCACGTAGCGAGCCAAGCTCTCGAAAGCCTCCTCAGCTTTGAACCCAGAGGGAGTCAGAGACTTCTCTTGGTGCTCGATCGAGACGCTGTTCCCGTTTCGCTCGTGTGTGACGGCCTTCCGGCGCAAAATTGCGCACGCGGCCTCCACGTGGCGCTCGGCGAACTCGATGGTTCCAGTCGCGGTGTAGCGGTAGGGCACTGTAACTTCCTTCCCGTGAAGCTGCTGTTATCCCTAATAGTCACAAGGACTTATAGCGAGGAGGAACATACGACTGAGGACCTGCCAGGTCAAAGGAAATACTCAACACCCGATGAGGACAGTGCTTAGGACAGTGCTTAGGACACCTGTTCGGGGTCCGGGAGGCTGACGGGTGGGATCCCGGTCAAGACTTGGCGCAATTTGAGGACGAAAAACCAGGGGCCGACCGCGAGCTGAAGAGGCTCTGCAAAGAAGGCCGGCTTGTTGCCTTCGATTCGGTGTCCGACTCCTTGGAAGATCCAACCCACGATCTGGCACCCGAGCCAGGGGATCCAGTCCAGTCGCCCCCAGGCGAACCAGGCCAAGGGCAGCCAGATCGCGCTCACCAGGATCAGCGGGATCCCAACCACGTGCGCCGCTAGGTTGAGCGGGTGCTGGTGCTGGAGCGCGTAGCGCTGCAAGCGCGAGAGGTCGTCCCGCGCGAGGAGAACCTCGACTTGGGCCGCGCTGTAGGGCGCCTCAAAGCCCACTCGAGCCCTCCTCCTCGGCGGGGACCTCTGCCGGGAGGGGCAGGTCGTCGGGCACACTCAGGCCGAGGCGCGCGGGATCCCCTAGGAGCCGACCGAAGTAGCGCATGGCGTGGAGGACGTCCATTCCGTCTAAGAGGTAGTGGTCGGCGACACAGGCCACGTTGAGGATTCGACCGACCGCGAGCTCGCCCTCGCGCACGACCGGCGCGTCGCGGACGCCGCCGATCAGGAACGCGACGCAAGTGTTGGCGAGCGTGTGGAGCGCGTGGGCCGTCGCGCCTTGGGCGGGCATGCTCGAGAGCCCATAGGTCCCAAAGTGCTTCCGATAGGCGGTGTGGCTCGAGCGGACTCGAAACGAGAACCAGCGGAGCACAAAGCGCGGGAGACGCTTGACTTGCTCGAGCGCGGCGAAGGGTGGCAGCTCTTCGAGCGGGGCGCCTCGGTGGTGGTTGATCACGGCTTGGATCTCGACCGCGCTCAGGGTGTTGCTTCGCTTCAAGACCAGCGGGAGGAGGATCTTCTCGCGACCCTTCCCGCGGCGACCAATCACGAGGTTGCAGTCGATCTCTGCAAACGCCACCTCGTAGGTCCTAAACAGCCCGTGGAATAGGTGCCGGTTGAGGTTGGGGTAGCGCTCGAGCACGAGGCTCGTGGCGCGGGCCATGACCGCTGTGATCCCGACCGGGCGCCCGTCGACGAGCGTCGCGCGCATCGCCGCCTCGAGTCGGGAGACCTCAAACTGCCAAGACGAAGTGACCGGGCAGTGGAAGCGCTTGGCGCGCGTCATGAGGTCGTAGATCAGGGCCCGGTTCGCGCTCAGCCCAGAGACTTGATCCCCGACAGGCAAGTCCGCCACGAGCTAGATTCGACCGTCGGCGTGAAAGTTGCGCCGAAGGGTCCGGAACAAGTTCATGAGTTGAATCTGGCTCGTGCCCTCATAGATCGTGGTCGCACGGGCGTCGCGCAGGCGCTTGGCCGCGCCGTGTTCGCCGTCGATTCCGCGCCAGCCGTGGAGCTGGACGAAGGAGTTGGTCGCGCGAACCGCCAGCTCGGAGGCGAGGTACTTCGCGGTCGCGGTCTCGGTGCTGCAGGGCTCCCCGCGGTCGAGGCAGTCCGCCGCTCGCATCATGAGCAGCCGCGAGGCCTGGAGCTCCGCGTAGATCTTGCCGAGCTCCTGCTGGACGCTGCTCTTGCTCACCAGCGGGTCGTCGGGCACGACTCGGCGCTGCTCGACCCAGGGGATCACCTCGCGCATTCCTCCCAGGACAATCCCCAAGATTACGCTCGCGCCGCCGAAGCGAATGAAGTCGAGGGTCTCGAGCAGGATCTGCTCGGCCTCGCCGATCCCGCCGATCAGGCAGCCCTCGTCGAGGGCGACCTCGCGATAAACGACGGTCGGCGTCGTCACGCAACGGAAGCCGAGCTTGTCGGTGTTCTCGCCGACCTCGACGCCCTCTCCCCGCGGGACCGCGAAGAACGAGACGCCCTGAGGGCGCCCCCCGACGCTTGTTTGAGCGAGGGTCAAGAACACGCTGGCCTCGGTCCCGTTGCCGACCATGCACTTGGTCCCCGAGAGGCTCCACCCGCTCTCGGTCTTGCGGGCCGTGGTCTCGACGGCGAACAGGTTGCTCCCGCTGCTGTCGGGTTCGGTCAGACAGAGCGAGGAGTAGCCCCGCGCGGCGAGCACGTCGCCCACAAAGCGCTGGCGCTGCTCGCTCGTGCCCGCGTGCAACACGGGCCGCAGCGCGCCGTGATTGAAGCCCATGCTGAACGCGGTCGGGGCGCACACCGCGGCCAGCTCTTCGCCCCCCGCCGCCAAGCAGCGAAAGCTCCGCCCGCCGCCGCCGAGCTCGGCCGGGAGCGAGACGTTCATCAGGCCTCGCTCGTAGGCCGCCTCGTGGACCTCCCGGGGGAAGCGGTTCTCGGCGTCGCAGATCGGCGCCCAGGGCGCGATCACTTCGCTCGCGAAGGTCCGGCAGGCGTCCTGAAAGGCTCGCTCTGCCTCGTCGAGGTCATTCCAAATCGTCACGGCCCTAGGTTCGGCGCCCGGAGGACTCTGCGCAACTCCAGAGCGGCGTCGAGGTCCTTCCTGTTACTCGCGCCCTTCCCCGGGGTGTCCTCTCCGGCCTCGCTCGCGTCTCCTGATCAGGCGTCCCCTGGCTGCGAATCCGTCGCTGGGCGCTGTGTCCTTCTGGGACATGCGGCGGGCGGGGGTAAACCCCGCACCCTACAGATCGCATTTCGCGCCCCCTGCAAGGTGCGCCCGAGCCGACCTCCCATGGCCGCTCGCAACGCGCTCGGCTGCGCCAAGGTCCATGGCGGCTCGCGATGCGCTCGCGCAGGGGCGGGGTTTACCCCCGCCCGCCCCCGAGGCTGCGCCAAGGCCTCTCGGGAGCCTCCTCAGGGTTCGAACCCTTTTCCCGGCTTCCCAATCCCTTCTTCCCTTCTCCCGTCGTTACCGCTTTCGCCCTCGCCAGCGATTTCGAGCGCGTTCGCTCTAGTTCCCGACCTCTCCGGCTCTAGGCGAGTCTCCGCGACCTCCGCGTTGAGAACTGGATCGGTTTCGCGACCACCGCCCGTGCCCGGTACCTTCCTTGGAGGCTTGGGGGTCTCCCCCTAGTAAAGCGGAGCACGATTCTGACCGGGGTCGCCTGCCTGGCGGAGGGGAGTCGTGAGACCACCCTCGTGGGCGACCCCTCAGAATCGTAGCCTCCGGTTTAGCGGACGTCGGCGTAGGTCGTGCGGAGCAGCTCCGCGATCAACTTCCCGTAGGCGGATCGCGCTGAGTAGGTGTTCCTCGCGCGGGGCGGGAGCTCGAAGTGAAGCGCGAAGGTGGCCTCGGTCCGCTGCAATGACCCGCTGTTCTTAGCGCTCGTGGCTCGGAAGTAGAAGGGCACGATCCAGCCGTCGACCTCGTATTCGCGGTTGAGGCGATCGATCGCGAGAGGGACCCGATAGCGCTGGGGCACGTCCCGCAGGAGGCGGTCGTAGCGCTGCTTGACGCGGCGAAGCTGCGCCAAGGTGTAGCCGCGCGTGGCCAGCTCGATCGCCTCGATTCGGAGCGTGCCGCTCCCGGCGCGGACCTGGCGAGTGTGCCCGTGGATCTCGACCAAGAAGGGGATCTTGCGGTTGGCGGAGACGCGCGCTGCCACGCGGAGCGCGCGGCGGTATTCGTGAAAGACCTCGACCCCCCGATTCGTGACGCGGCCGTCCTCAAAGCCCCCCCCGCGGTAGCGGCGCTCGGTGGGGCGGTTGACGTCGAACCAGCGGCGAAGCGGATAGCTCCGGTATCCCGTCGCCTTGACCCAGCCCCAGCGCAGTCGCTGGGCGACGTCCTTCGCGATCACGCCGGAGTACTGGTCGTATCCGTCGTGGGGAGCCGCGACGACTCGACCCGGTTGGCTCGAGGAGCCCAGGCCCTGATCGACCGTGAGGAAGAACATCAGAGGGGCGAGCAGAAGTGGCAGAACGGGTCCCATGGGGGAAGAACTTAGCGACCTGCTCGATCCAGCCTGTCATCACAACGTATGGGTCCGTGCGGAGGCCGCACGGGGGCTGGAGGCGCGGTCTAGGGAGCAACTACTTGAAGCCGAGCAGGATCCGGAGGCCCTCGTCAGTGAGGCTCTCGAGCGCCGAGAGGGTCCCCGGGGTGTCGATCTGGACTCCCGCCACGCCCTCGACCCGGGCCCGTCCGTTGCCGAACTCGCCAGCGTAGCGATAGGTGTCTGGCGCCCCGCCCGCGTCTAGGAAGAGCGCCAGGCTGTGCCCCTGGTGGTAGTTGTTTGGCCCGGCCTTGCCGGGCGCGAGGCTGTAGAAATCGCTCCCGCCCCGATCGAAGAAGAGCGCGAGGCCGTTTTGGGCCGCGCCGCCGTTGCAGAGGTTCGCCATTCCGAGATAGCGATCGTCGCCGGCGTCGTCGAGAAACACCGTCGCGCAAAGGTCCCAGGCGGCCGAGGTGCTGGCCCCGATCATGGTCGAGTAGCGGTCATTGCCGCCCTCGTCCCAGAACCCACCGAGCGCAGAGTGCGCCGCCCACCCCTGGGCATAGCGGGAGCCTGCGTAGCGGTCGTTGCCCTCGCCGAGATCGATCAAGGAGCCCCAGGCGAAGTAGTAGCCGCCCCCCTGGGCGAAGTTCCCCGCCTCGTAGCGATCGGAGCCGCCGACGTCGCAGAGGACCGCGACCCCGCCCGAGGCGAGGTGCCGGAACCCAAAGCTGGCGCCCTGTCCCATCGAGCGAAACGCGCCCGAGGTCCCATACCCGCTGGGCGCGCGACCGGACACACTGTAGCGGTCGTCGCCCCCTTGGGCCAAGAGCACGCCAAACGCACCCGGCCCCGCGAAGGCCTGGGAGTAGACCCCAGCCTCGCAGCGATCCTGCCCCCCGCCGTCGATCAAGGCCCCCAGCCCTTGGCAGAGCGCGGCGCCCTGGGCATAGGCCTGGCCTCGATAGGTGTCGTCGCCGGCCTCGTCCCAGCAGATCGCGGCCCCGGCCAGGGCAGCGCCCTGCGCGAAGTCCTCGCTGGAGAGGTAGACGTCGTCTCCGCTCCGATCCAGGAGGAGGGCCACGCCCATGAACGCGCTCCCCTGGGCGAATCGAACCGTCGACTGGTAGCGGTCGTCGCCGCTGAAGTCGATCAGGAGCGCGGCCTGGCGATCGGGCCGCGCGCTCGCGACCTGGCTCAGGTAGGTGTCGTCCCCGCCCAAGTCGACCACGACCGCGAAGTCCTTGGTGTAAATGTTGTTCTGGCTCGAACCGATCACGCACAGAGCGCCGCTGGCCCAGAGCGTCGCCTCGCGGACGCCTTGGGTCCCCACGAACGCGCCGCGAGCCTCGACCGCCTTGAGGTCTGCCTCGAGGCGCGCCAGATAAGCCGGCTCGACCGCCCGCAGCAAGATCCGCTGGGCCGCCAAGAGCTGTCCGCGATCGACCTTCGGCAGGAGCTTGATCGTGCGCTGGGTCCTGCGATAGCGAGCCCGGTCGTCGTCGCTGTGGAGGTATTTCCCCTCGCCGAACACGAGCGCGATCTCGGGCAGGTTGGCCACGACGTGGGCCCGCTCTTCGGCGCTGAGCTTGCTGAACGCGCGCTCAGCCGCGCGGCTAGCTTCGGTCTGAATCGCGATCAGATACGCCCCGTGCACGTCCGCTCCCGAGCCTGGGGGAGGCGCGACGAGGCTCGTGATCGGCGCGACGTCGCTCTTGGTGTCGAGCGCACGAGTCGCCGTCGCGAGGAGCGCGAGAGGCGGATTGGGGCCTCGGATCGCCTCGCGCAGCTCGAGGCCGAGGCGACGAGTCACGTCGGGGAGGTGAAGCGGGTCGCGGTGGAGGAAGCGGACCACGTTCAGACGAAAGGGATCCTCGATCCCTTCGTCGGCCTCAAAGCGCGTCAGGAGGTCCTGATAGGCGCTCGTGATCGGGGCCACCCCCAATCCGACCAACCGACGGGCGAGGCGCTGCTCGACACCGGCCGGACCCCGAGCCAGCCATGGCGTCAGGGTCTCGTTGGGCGGAAGCGCTGTCTCACGGGTCCCCGGCCGCGCGCCGAGGACCACCAGGACTTCTCGCTCCCGGGCATACCGCCGCACTTGGACGCCGCTCAGCTGCTCGGGAAAGCGCGCCAGGAGTTCGAGGAGATCGGGGAGGATCGTGGGAGCCTCCCGCTCAATCACCGCCTCGCGGCTCTGCTCGGCGCCGTCGGTCGTGGTCCGAATCTCGACCGTCCAGCGCCGGACCACGAGCCGGAGCTTCCCCCCCAGACCGCGCCCGCGAATCTTGGCGCCGAACTTGAGCAGGACTTGGCCGGGGGCCTCGCTGAGGTCCTCGCCGTCGAGCGAGACGAGAATGTCGCCGGGCTGGAGCCCTGCCCGCTCAGCCGCCGAATCGGGGACGACCCCGCCCACGCCGACTTCGGCCCGAGCCGGATTCGACCCCGCGATCGGGCGCTCCTCCATGCTGACGCCCAGAAAGCCGGGAGGAGGACGTGTGTCCCCCTCGTCCGACCAGGCCACGGAAGCGAGCGCCAAGACGGCGGCCGCTCCCCAGAGCAGCGCGCGCATGGCTGACTAGCGCTCGAGGCTCTTGACCGTGAACAGGGTCGTGGGCATGCCCTTGTTCAGCTTGCGAGCCGTGAACTTCATGGCCGTCGTGGAGCCGCGCAGGTGGTCCTGCATTTTCGAGAGGCCCGGGCGCCAGTACTTGCCGAACTGAGTGAACTTCATGTTCGTCAGGGTCTTTTGCTTCCGGTCCTTCTTGTCGTAGTAGACGATCTCCAGGGTCGCCCAGCGCTCCTTGTCGACCGCGATGTAGCGCTTGCTGTAGCCCGTCGTGCCCAGGGTCTTGGGCGTCGCCTCGACCACGAAAACCGCGCGATCGCCGACTTTCTTGTCCTGGACTTTCTTGTAGGTGAAAGCCGAGAAGTCCTCGGTCCGGAGGTCTTCGTAGGTGAAGTCGGTCTGCGCAAAGCGGTTGGTGCGCTTGCTGCTGGCGATCTTCTTGACCTTCTTGAACGCCGGCAGATAGACCCATTGGTCGTCGCTGCGGCCGCTGGCCTCGTGGGTCAAGAGCGAGAGCCCGCGCACGTTCTCGGGCGTCAGGAACTTGAGCTTGGACTTGTCGTCCTCACCCTCCCCCTTGAGGAAGAGCGTCTCCATGGAGCGCTTCTGGCGTCGCTTGTCCTTGGTGATCAGGACGAGCTCGACGGTCGACTTCTCGTCCTTGGCGGTGTTGACCTCCTCGACCTTGCGGACGATTTGCTCGCCGTTGAGGCCCTGGGCGGTCGCCTGAGTGGTCAGACAGAGAAGAACGAGCGGGATCGTAATGGTACGGCTCATAAAGACGCTCCTGTTGGTAGGGCCTGAGGGCCGGCTCTAGGCCCCACAGTTGGCGGCGCAGACTATAGCCGGCAATGGGACCCAGGGAGGGGCTTACCAGGCTCGATTGACCCCTCCCAGTGGATCCGGTATCAAGGACGCTTGCTCCTAGGCGCCGATTCAGGCTCGAGGGGTCAAGGCGGAGGCGACGTGAGCGCGAAGCTCGAGTTCCTATCAGGTAAACGCAAAGGCGACGTGTTCGAACTCGCTGATCGCGAAGAGTTCGGAATCGGCAATCGAAAGAGCGCCCAGATTCGCGTTCGTGATCCATGGATCTCTTACAAGCACGCCAAGATTTGCGTCGACTCCGGCCGGTTCTTCATTGAGGACCTCGGCTCAAGCAACGGGACCTGGATCGACGGCCAACGAATCGAACGTGAGCCGCTCAAGCCAGGAATGCTGCTCTATCTGGGCAAGACCAAGCTCAAGTTCACCCAGGAGAACCCCCCGACCGAGGGCGGCGGCGCCTGGTGGGACAAGGTCCTCGATACCGGCGGCGAGGCGCAGCCTGTCGACGACGCGAGCCTCGCCAAGCTGGCCCGCCTGACCGCTGAAGTCACCGAAGAGCGCGGCAAGCGGCGCGCCCTCGAGCGCTTCTTCGACCTCCCCGAGGACTCGACCCTCGCGGACGCGGCCAAGGCCGGCGAACTCGAAGCCAAGAATCGCGAACTCGAGACCAAGCTCAAGGAGGCCGACTCCGGCAGCGGAGCCAGCGTGGAGACCGCCGTGGCCGAAGCCACCGAGCGACTCCGTCGCGACCACATGAGTCAAGTCGTCGAACTCGAGGCCAAGGCCAAGCAGGCCGAGTCACGCGGCGTCGACTTCGAGAACCGCTACAAGGACAAGGTCGAGAGCGCCAAGAGCGAGCTGACCCGAGTCAAAGAGGGCTACGACCAGGAGCTTGAGCAAGCCCGGGCCAGCCTGGAAGAGGCTCGCGCAGGCGGCGCCCCCGAAGGCGACGAGGCGCTCGGGAAGGAGCGCGAGCGCGCCTCGCAGCTTGAGAAGGACCTCGCCGCAGCGCGAGACCAAGCCCGTCAACTCGAAGAAGACAAGAGCGCGCTGAGCGGTCAGCTCGAGGAGGCCAAGAGCACCCCTGCTCCCTCGAGCGAAGGTTCCGTCGAGGACCCCGAGGAGCTCAAGTCGAAGGTCTGGGCGGCCGTTGAAGAGGCCACTCGCTGGAAGGAAGACGCCCGCAAGGCCACCGACCAGCTCGAACTCGCTCAGGCCGAGGCTGCGGAAGCCCGCGCCAAGCACGCTGAAGTCACCCAAGAGATCGACGAGATCTCCATGGAGCAGATCGAGATCGAGGAGGAGCTGAACCTCATGATCAGCATCCTCAAGGAGAGCTTGGTGCAGGCGTCTGGCAGGAGCGCCGACGAGGTCAACGCGGGCCTCAAGGCCGCGCTCGAGGCCGAAGCCAAGGCCCAAGCCGAGGGAGATGCCGAGGGCGAAGCCGAAGACTAGGCCGAGCACTCGCGATCCCAGCGCCCACGCCGCGCGGTAGACTCTCGCTCGCGAGGGTCATGATCGCAGAGAACCGAAACGGTCGATTCAGCGCCGCGGTGCCATGGTAAGTGGGCCCCGCGAGGGCTCACGCTGGGCCCACTACGAGATCCGACACGAGATCGCGCGCGGCAACATGGGTGTCGTGTTCCGGGCGCTCGATACCAAGACCGGCCGCGACGTCGCGCTCAAGCTCCTCGTCGCGGGCCACGCGGACCCTGACGCCGCTGAGCGCTTCAAGCGGGAAGCGAAGTCCCTCGCTCGCCTCTCGCACCCAAACGTGGTCGGGGTCCACAGCTACGGCATCCAAGACGGGCTGCCCTTCATGGCCATGGACTTCGTGGCCGGGACGACCCTCCACGAGCTCCTCGAGCGAGGCGCGCTGACTGCCTCACGCGCGGTTCAACTCCTCGCTGACGTCGCGCGCGGACTCGACCACGCCCACACCCGCGGCGTCCTACACCGCGACGTCAAGCCCGCCAACATTCTGATCGGATCCGACGGGCGAGCTCGGCTGACCGACTTCGGCCTCGCCAAGCTGAGCGACGTCTCGCTCAGCCTGACCAACGAAGGGGACATCATAGGGACGCCGGTCTTCATGTCCCCCGAGCAGATCACGGGCGACGTCCGCTCGACGGGCCCCGGCCTCGACGTGTGGGCGCTGGGCGTGATCCTCTACGTCGTTCTGACCCGCGGGCTCCCCTTCCGCGGGAAGACCGTCGAGGAGGTCAGCGACGCCGTGATACGGCTCGATCCGACTCCCCCGACGGAGGTCGACTCCAACGTCCCGAAGGACCTCGAGCGGATTTGCCTCTGCGCGCTCCAAAAGGACCACCGCCAGCGCTACCGAAGCGCGAGCGAGCTGGCGCGCGACCTCGACGCCTACCTCAAAGGCGGCCAGGTCCTCGCGGGCAATGTCACACTCGGCGTCCGCCTCCGCCGCGCGACCCGACTGCTTCAACTGCACGGAGTCGCAGTCGCCGCGCTCCTGGAGGGCG
>JAESQQ010000041.1 GCA_016765095.1 Planctomycetota bacterium
ACCCCCGCCCAGCCCCCAGACCTTGCCGCTCGGCCTCTGTGGGGCCTCCCGCGCACTTAACCGTCGCTACCTCAGGAGCTGTAAACCCCTCCCCTACGAAAGCAATGGGGTGTACCGCAACTTGGGATGGGCAGCACTAGTCTCCTCAGGGGGTCTTAGTCGGAGCCGGAGTCGCGTCCGGTGTCCCCGCAGGACGCGGCGTGGCGGTCGTCCTTTCACGTCGCTTGAGTTCGGTCTTGACCAGGTTCTTGCAGGTCTTGTCGCCCTTGGCCGCCCCGCGGCGAAACCACTCGAGGGCCTTGTCTGAGTCCTTGGGCACGCCCTTTCCCTTCCGATAGAGGAGCCCGATCCAGGCCATGGCCCGATAGTGGTCGCCGTCAGCCGCCTTGCGGTAGAGCCTCATGGCCTCGGTCCGATCCTGCTTGACGCCGTTCCCCCACTCGTAGCTGACCCCCAAAGCCGTGGTCGCGGCCAGGTTGCCCTCCTCGTCTCCCTTCCCGTAGCACTCGGCCGCGCGTTCGAGGTTCTTGGGACCGCCCATGCCGTTCTCATGCAGGATCCCCAGGTCGAACCAGCAGCGCGCGTCACCCAACTCCCCCCCGCGTAGGAACCAGCGACGCGCCTTCGTGGGGGCCTCGTCTTCGAAGAGGTCTCCCAAGCGTCTGGCCGCCAGACCGGACCCTGCGTCCACGCCCCGCTCAAACAGATTCGCGGCTTGGCTCACGTCCTCGGCGACTCCGATCCCCAATCGATAGCACTGGCCCAAGCGCTCGAAAGCTCGCGCGTGGTCACCGGCCGCCACAGCGGAGCGGTAGAGCCGCAGGGCCTGCTCGTAGTCCTTCTTGACGCCCTTCCCTGTCTGGTAAAGATAGCCCAGGTTGGTCTTGGCCTTGGAGTCGCCGGCCTCGGCGGCGCGCTCATACCAGCGACGGGCCGCCGCCAACCGGATCGGCTTCCCGGCGTAGCCGAACTCCTCAAAGATTCCCAGTTGAGTCATTCCGAGCGGGTGCCCAGCCTCGGCCGCCTTCGCATACCACTCGCGAGCCTCGGCGTTGGACTTCTTGACGCCGAGCCCCCAGTAGAACCCGTGCGCGAGCCGCTCTTGCGCGACGGGATCGCCCGCCTCGGCCCCCCGGCGGTAGTAGCCGACCGCCTCGCTCCAATCGCTGGGGACTCCACCCTGACCCTCGGCGTAGGCCGTCCCGATCCGCGCGAACGTCTCGGTGTCGCCGCCTTCGATCGCGCGAGTCCAGCACTGTAGCGCCCTGCGCCCGTCGTCCTCTGCGAGGGCCAAGTCGCCTAGCCCCCGCCAGGCGGCCGGCCAGCCAGCCTCTGCGGCTGCCTTCAACCAACGAGGCGCCTCGTAGGCGCGATCTGGATCCGCCGCCAACAGAAGGCCGAGCTGAAGGGCAGCCTCGCTGTCGCCGCCGCGGGCCCTTCGCTCGAGCTCGCTCAAGGGGAGGGGAGACGTCGACGAGGCCAGCGAGGGGCCGGCGCTGGCTAGGTTGGGAGTTGGGCTCGCAGCAGGGGGAGGCGTCCGGGTCAGGGCCCAAGCGGCCACCCCCAGACAAGCTAGGCAGAGGAGCGAGAGCGCGAGCGGTAGCCGGCGTGAGCCGGGCGACGGCGGCGAGACCGCCGCGAACTCGCCAGTCCACGATGTCAGGTAGACCTCGAGCGCTTCGCCCATGGCCGTCCCGGTTGGGAACCGGTCCTCGGGCCGGATCTCCATGGCTTGGAGACAAATCCGAATCAGGGTCGGGTCGAGGTCCGGGACGCTGTCCTCGAGAGGCTTGAACTGTCCGGCCTTGACCTTCTCCAAGAACTCGACCAAGCTCTCGGCGTCGAAGGGGCTCGTGCCCGTGACGCATTCGTAGAGCATGACGCCCAGCGCCCAGACGTCAGTCGGCGGCCCGATCGCTGCCCGCTCACCCGTGATTTGCTCGGGGGCCATGTAGGCCGGCGTCCCGACGAGAGTCCCGGTCGCGGTCAGGTCCTCGAGGCTCTCGCCCGCAGCCGCACCGAAGTCGGTCACGCGGACTTGACCCGCCATGTCGATCAAGACGTTTGCAGGCTTGACGTCGCGGTGAACGACTCCGAGCGCGTGGGCCGCCCCGAGCGCGAGCGCCGTGTCTCGGATCAACTCGACCCGCCGGCGAAGGCGCGCCAAGGGGAACACGTCGTGGAGCGTCTTGGCGCTCGCGACGAGCTCGTAGGCGAGGAACTGGCGCCCCTCCCAGCGACCGCTCGAGATCAGTCGACACACCCCGGGGTGATCGATCGTTGAGGCGAGCATTCCCTCGCGTGCGAAGCGACGCTCCTGGGTCTCGTCGCCAGCGCGGAGGAGGAGCTTGAGGGCGACTTCCTGGCCGAGGGAGCGATCGAAGGCCCGCCAGACCACGCCCACAGCGCCGCGACCGAGCTCTTGGCGGAGCTCGAATCGGTCCTGAGGGCTGGTCGTGCTAGGCGCGGCCGGATTCACGCCCGCATCAGAGCGCGATCCATGCCCTGGGTCCAGACCCCAGCGGAGGGATCGGGGGAGACGCCGACTCGCTAGCGCTCTGCGAGCCAGGCACGCCAGAGGGTGAGGTTGTCGCCGAAGGCCTCGCACTCGGGGAGCAAAATCACCAGCGACTCGCGCGCGTAAGTTCGAACTCGATAGTCCGGGGTCTCGAGGTTATCGATCAGGAGCGGGATTAGCTCCTCGAGTTGGAGCTCGCCGGCCGCGAGACAGGCGGCACGAAGAGGAGAGGACTCGGTGTCGTTGACGAGGACGTAGCGAATCGCCTCCTCTGCGTTGGAGACGCCGCTCGCAGCGAGCGCGTCGCACGCTGCGGCGCGGACGTCGGGGTCAGGGTCGTCTCGAATGGCCTCAGCCAGGAAGCGCGTCACGGCGGGGTCCTTGAGGCTCCCGAGCCCGTTGGCGGCGCCCCGTCGAAGGTAGGAAGAGACGGTGTGATCCGCGAGCAGCTCCTCAAGCTCGCTTTGGACTTCGTCGGCCTTGCCCTTGTTCCCGATCGCCCACGCGGCATAGGGAGCGACTACGTCCCTGTCCCGCACACTGGCGATCAAGCGCGCGTCGTCCAACTGAAACCAGTACGCCGCTCCGCTGGTGCACAGCGGCCCTCCCACAAGGAGGAACAGGATCGCCCACCCCTTCTTCTTGGACTTCTTGGGGAGGTAGGGTTCGAACCCCCGTGTGTCTCGAGTCATGCGCTTGGAACCTTAGCAGCGGGCTGCCGCTGGAGGTCTGGTTGAGGGCACAAGCCCCTGGAGGGAGAGTAACGAGGCCGAGTCCGCCGCGAACCCTACTTCTCGTCCTCTCGCTTGCGCAGCTCCGCGAGCTTCGCCTTGTATTTCTCCAAGAGCTGCGTGAGCCCACGGTTGCGGAAGTTCTCCTTCAGCCCACGCGCTGCGCGACGAATCGCCTCCTCGTGATCCCCGCGTTCCCAAGCGACTTGCGCAGCCACGAAGGCGAAGTCGTCCGTCTCGAGTCCCGTCTCGAGGCGCTCGCTGAGCGCTTGCTCCGCCTTGTCCAGCTCCCCACGGCGTCGATAGACCTGAGCCATGATCCCGACTGCGCTGTTGAGGCTCTCGTTTCGCTTGATCCCGGCCGCCTTGCGCGCGACCTCGGCACATTCCTCGGCCCAGGCCAGCGCCTCGTCGTAGCGGCCTAAGCCGAGCAGCTCCCGCGCGCCCCGGCGCAAGATCGTCGCCAGCCCGTCCTCGTAGTGCATCACGAGATGGTTCGCGGCGTGCGCCTCGGCCAATCCCTTGCGGAGGGCTTCTGCCGCGCGGGTCCAGATCGCGAGCCGGACGTTGCCATCTGTCGAGAATTCAGCCTGCGCGGAGAAGGGCGCCGCGGCACGCTGAGCTAGGACGCGACCCTCGGCCGCCTGACCAGCCTTGAGCCCCTCCTTGATCACAGCCTCGAGTTTTCGCTTGAGCCGATCGCGCTCGGACGTAGCCAGGCTTGGATCTTGGAGGCGGTCGCGTGTGAACTTGGCCAACTCCCCGAGCCCCTCCGCGAGCTTGAGGAGGGCGAGCGCCTGCCAGGGCTCAGAGAGATCGTCGACGAGCGAACTTTGGCCGGAGCGGTCGCAGATCACGCGAGCCAGGCCTACGTATTGGTCGATCAGCTTCGGGTCTGCGTGGTAGCGGGCGCGCTGCATGGCGACGAGCTGCATCAAACGCATCCCCCGGCTCCGCTTGTATCTATGTTGCTTGGTCAGGGCCCCGAAGTGGAGCACGAAGCGCTTGTAGCGCTCACTCAGAGGAGCCCGAGGGCCTCCCGGATCCTCGAATCGATCCAAGGCGCCCCTCAGGGAGGGTGCGATCGCGATGTGCGAACCTGAGCCCGGAAGCGCGCGGAGGCTGAACAAGAGCGACTCAAGATCGAAGGTGTCGGGTCGCATGGCTAGGCCAAGGAAAACGGCGTAGAAGCTCGCAGGCGGACGGAAGCCCGGGACCACGCCGTCCCAGATCGCAGTCACGACCATCCTCTCCACAGCCTCCCCCGTCGAGACTGCCGCAAAGAAGGCTCGTACGTAGCGAGGACCGGGCTGGACAGCGCGATCGCCATGCCCGCGAACTGAGGCCAGAGTGTTCAGCATGGCTACGCGCAAATGGGGGCTCCTAGCGTCTGTGAAGGCCAGGATCCACTCCGTGGCTCCTTGCTCGAACGCCTGGGCGGTTCCAAGTTCAAGGACCTGACCACCACACTCCATCGCCAGCTTCCGGAGGTGATGCGCGGCGTTGGGGTCGGGAGTCTTGGCGACCAGGATTTTGGTCAGACAGTCAGCGAGCGCCAGCGTCGCCGCCTCCTGCGCTTCCGCAGCGAGGAGCGGCTCGGCCTCGATTCGCTCGGCGGCGAGGCGGAGCCGGTCCTTGGCCTCTTGTTCGGGGTCGTAGAGTTCTAGACGGAGTCGAAGTCGCGCTCCGATCTTCTGGGTCAATTCGTCGCCGGCGCTGAGGGACTTGGCCTCGACCCAGGTGACCGCGCGCTGGCGGTGTCTCCGACCGCGGCGTGCGCCCCCCGCGTCGAGCGACTCGGC
>JAESQQ010000411.1 GCA_016765095.1 Planctomycetota bacterium
AAGGCGTATTGTGAGCCGTCCAATCGGGTGCCTTGCGGAGGGGCCCTCTTGCGATCTGTTGCGGAGGGGCCCTCTTGCGATCTGTAGGGTGCGGGGTTCACCCCCGCCCGCGCTCTGTCCGGGAGAGACAACTTCCCTCTCAACCTGGGCGTATCAACCTCGGGCGCTCTCCCCAATGCCAGGCGACGAACGGTCCAAGTCCGGGAGGAGGGACGGCTTGGATCAAGCCAAACGCGGAATATCAACAGAGGGGAATAGCAACGAAAACAGGGAATCGACTCGCGCGCTCTCGAGCTGTGGGCTCACATTTTCTCAAGGTCGATCAAGTACTTCGCGATCTGGCTTAGGTCGCGTTCGTAGCCTTCGAGGTGCGGGGGGAGGTATCCCTCGATGCCACGCTTCGGATTTAGGATCGCGTTCATGGCGTCGACTGCGGCCCGGAGTTTGTCGATCGCCTCTTGGCGTCTCTGCTCGGTGAGGTCTGGCTGGCCCTCGCGACGCGCAACCAAAAAGGCACCGTAGGCGGCCATGCCTTCTTCCTCCAGCCTCTTGGCCTTCCCCCAGTCGAGATTCTCGTTGACCGCCGGAGGGGGAGCCTGATTGACCAACAAGAAGAGCCCCATGCTGATCAGGATCGCGGCGCTCAGGGCCGAGATCGCCACGATCGGGTTGAAGCCCTTGCGGGAGGACCCGCTCTGACGACTCCCCGAGGAACCCTTGGACTTCTTCCGACGCCGAGCCGAGGGCTTCTTCGCCGAGCCGCTTCGCTGATCGCTCGGCGAAGCGTCAAGCCGCTCATGGACACGCGCTCGGGTGACCTCGCGAAGCTTGGGGCTCGGGGTGACGAGTTCCAGGTGACAGGACATGAGGTCCTCCAACTTGGTGTCTGAGAGATGGTCTGCGGTCATGACTGCCCTCCAGGCTCGCGCTCAGGGTTCTGGTAGGCGCGCCGGAAGGCGGCTCTCGCTCGGTGCAGGAGTGATCCGATCGCTGCCGAAGTCGTCTCGAACTCCCTGGCGATCTCGTCCAGGGACCAGCCTTCCTGATACTTCAGCTTGAGGACTCAGAGCCCTCGATCCCATAAACGGCCACAACGAGGTGCGCACGGCCAGCTCTAAGGGGTCCGAGACTTGCGGACCGCTCTCTTTCTCCGCTTCTACGGGACGGAGTTCGAATCCGAGGAGCTCGAGCGGATCCTTGAGCAGCTTCGAGCGGTCGACGCCAAATCTCCCCTCGTGTGAGGAGCTAGAGGCCGCAGCAGACCCCGGGATGCGAACGTTGACACGTTCGGCTATGGGGTTACACTTCGCCGTCGCTGGGCCGGAGGCCGTTGGCTCATGCTGAGCCGCCGCCTCCTGCCTTTGCGCGACGCGCTCTTGGTGCACAACGTGATACCAACCGCCACCCACAGACTTGCTGCCGGTGGCCGCCAATTTCACTGAGCTCACCAGCCACTAGTTGGCATAAGAGCAAACAAGATAATGGGTTAGCACCCCTAGCTCAATTGGATAGAGCACCTGGCTACGGACCAGGAGGTTAGAGGTTCGAATCCTCTGGGGTGTATTACGAGGTCCCGCGTATCTGTCAGGTGTACTTGTTAGGCAGGTGTACTTGTTAGGACCGCGGGACGCGCTCTTTCATGACAACGAGCGGACGACTTGATCGAGACGACGAGGCGCGAATGCGCCTGGCTCTCGATGAGGCTCGTCTCGCGCTGGATCACGACGACGTGCCGGTGGGTGCGGTCCTCTTCAATCAAGAGGGCCAACTCCTGGCGCGAGGTCACAACCGTCGCGAGGTGGACGACGACCCCACGGCTCACGCCGAGGTGGACGTCCTGCGCCGCGCTGCGTCTGCGCGCAACCGGTGGAGACTCGAAGGCACGATTCTCTACGTGACCCTCGAGCCCTGCGTCATGTGCGCGGGCGCCTTGGTCAATGCCCGCGTCGACGAGGTGGTGTTCGGAGCCTGGGACCTGCGCTTTGGCGCAGCAGGCACGATCATGAACCTCTGTCAGGACGATCGGCTCAACCACCGCCTCGAGGTCCGCGGCGGCGTTTTGGAGGCGCCCTGCAGGGAGTTCCTGCAGGAGTTCTTTCGAGCCCGTCGCAAGCGCACCTAGAACAAGGAGCGGTGTCCGAGTGGTCGAAGGAGCACGCTTGGAAAGCGTGTAGGTAGGCAACTATCTCGAGGGTTCAAATCCCTCCCGTTCCGTATCCAAGGAGCCGTTCGCGGCTCCGACCCCGGGGCTCAGGTGCCGGGTGTCTTTGAAAATTTGATCGTGCTGGCTGGGGGTTTAGCGGTCCCCTGTAACCCGTATCGCTCTAGCGGGGGTAATGACTGTCGGAGGACGCTTGCTAAGAGCGTGCCGTTGGCAACTTGGGGCGTAGAAACTTGGATCCCCTGCAATTCGCGAAGCGTGAATGAGTCAGGTCCGAGAGGAAGCAGCTATAAGCATTTTCGCGGCTGTGTAGGGGGCAATCTGGGTGGAGCTTCATCCGCTGCCGGTGTGTCACTGGTGGGTGGACGATGGCAGGTGCACGATCTTTTAAACAGCTGACGAAAGCGTCGGAGTTCGCTCCGACGCTTTCGTCTTGTACGGAGAGCGGGCGCGGACCTGGATCTGCCGGATTCGCCTCGGTTAGGCTGGTCCTCCCCACCGGTCGCGAGGCTCATGACCCCACGTTTTCCCACAGTGATCGCGGATCGATTCGTCCTGCAAGGCGAGCTGGGACGGGGAGCCATGGGAGTCGTCCACCGAGCCCTCGACCGCGACATGAACCGCCAGGTCGCGATCAAGATCCTCCTCAATTCGGTCTCGCCAGAGGTCCTGACGCGGTTCCGCCACGAGGGCGAAATGACGGCGCAGCTGTCTCACCCCGGCATTGTTCGCGTGTTCGGCGCGGGGGAGACCGAAGGGCGCCCATACCTGGTCTATGAACTCGTCAGCGGACTCTCCCTCGAGCGAGCCGAGGGACTCTCTCAGGTCCAGAGCCTCGAGATCCTCCGCCAGGCGGCAGACGCCCTGGGGCACGCCCACCGCCAGGGCGTAGTCCACCGCGACGTCAAGCCCGCCAACGCGATCTTGGACGAACACGGGAGAGTGCGGATCCTCGACTTCGGAATCGCGTGGACGGCCAACAGCGAAGCGCTGACCCGAACCGGCACGCTACTGGGGACGCCCAGCTACATGGCCCCCGAAGCGATCTCCGGCAAGCCCGCCGCCGCTCCTGCCGACGTGTGGGCGCTCGGGGTCTGGCTCTACGAGTGGTTGAGCGGGTCGCTCCCCTTCGAGGCCAACAACCTCGCCGCCCTCGCGGGACAAATCCAGGCGGGGAGCTACCCTCGGCTTCCTGCGACGTGTCCCGCGGGGGCACAAGCTGTCGTCGATCGCTGTCTGCGCCCCGACCCGACTCAGAGATACGCCGACGGCGTCGAGCTAGCGACGGCGCTCGAGGCGGTCTGTGCGGGCAACGTCCCGTCGCGACGCGTTCCGATCAGGCTAGGGCTCGGCCTCCTCGTCGTGACGGGCCTCGCGGCCGTGTTCCTGAGCCTGAAGCACGCGAGCGACAGCCAGACCGCCGCCTCGGCCACGCTGGCACCTTCGCTGGATTTGCACGCCGTGCGAGCGGGGATAGCTCCCCTTCCGAGCGCGAGCGAGGGAAGCGCTGCCCTTCTCTGCTGGAGCGGAGTCCGCCAGCTCCTCGCCGGCGAGGCGCCGACCGAACACCACCGCCGCTTGGCCTCCGCAGCGACCCCGGCCGGACACG
>JAESQQ010000412.1 GCA_016765095.1 Planctomycetota bacterium
CCCCCCCACTGGCCAAGGCGTGTCCCGCCTCGGCTGCACTTCGGCTGCTCACCGTGAGCGGTCGACTAACCAAAGACAACGGCGCGGTCGGGATCCAGCCCAGTCGCGCCGTCAAGAAACGGAGTTTGCTATGCCCAAGTCTACCACTACGCCCCCTCTGCCCGACCCGAGTAACCTGCCCGACCCGAGAGAAGGCTCTACCCAGGAGGAGAAGACGGCACCAGAGCCGAGCCCGACACTCCCGAGCAAGACCTTCGACCTGAGCCGGTTCAGGATCAGCCAGGACTACGCTTCCGTCGCCAAGAAGGTCCTTACGAGCGTGCCGGTGCGGAAGCCCCCGAAGCAAATGTTCGTCTACGTCTTGCCCGGCGAGGAGTGGCGCGCAGACGTCAACATAATCGAGGTGAAGGAGGACGGCGAGTATTACCTAGTCGATCCAGATATCGCTCCTTACGTGGCAAGTGAGCTCACGCCGTTCACTTTGGTTACATATCTCTTGCGCGGCAACAGCCCGGCGCTCTGGCCTATCAGGCTCCCTGGCGAAGACGGCAAGGACAATGACTGGTGGGCGACCGCCAGGGACATTGCGACCCGTCATGCAGGCAGTTGGGTGCGCGTGCAGTCGAACATGAGCCTTGGCGGCTACGAGCTCTTCGAGGCGGCAGGAGATCTCGGAGAGCCCGAGCTCCCCAGCGTCAGCTTCCCGGAGTTGCTACGGCTCGCTTTCGCTCAGAAGAAGCGGATCGTCGATTCCCTCGACCACGTCGTCGTTCGCCGCTTGCAGGGCGAGGTCTAGGCATGGCCCTCCTCAACCTGTTCCAGAAAATCTGGGTGATCGACTTCGAGTTCCACGCGCTTGCTGGCTCGCTGCCCCTGCCGATCTGCCTGGTCGCCCTTGAGCTTCATACCGGTGAGGTCCTGAGGATCTGGGCTGACCAGTTGCGAGAGCTTGTCTCCCCGCCGTTCCATGCTGACAAGCGTTGTCTGGTCGTGACGTATTTCGGTTCGGCTGAGTGGTCGTGTTTCCTCGAGCTTGGCTGGCCCCTTCCCCACCATGTCCTTGATCTCTATGCGGAGTTCAGGCTCGTGAGCAATGGCCCCCCGAGGCCTTCTGGCAGCGGTCTTCTTGGCGCACTCGTCGCGTACGGCCTCCCAGCCATGGGGCAGCCCGAGAAGGACGCAAATCGAGAACTTGCTGTCCGTGGCGGTCCGTTCGACTCCAAGGAACGACTACGGCTCCTTGACTATTGTGAGGCGGACGTGCGTGCCACCTGCGCGCTCTTGAGGGCAATGGAATCGGACATTGACCTTCCTAGAGCGCTTCTGCGGGGCAGATATACGAAGTCGGTCGCCAGAATGGAGCGCGCCGGGGTTCCACTCGACGTGCCGATGCTGGAGGCCATGCGTCTTCATTGGGAGCGCTTGAAGCTCGCCTTGATCAGGGAAATCGACGACGGCTTCCGGGTCTACGAGGGCACCACCTTCAAGGCTGGACTGTGGGAACAGTGGTGCGTCGACCACAACGTGCCGTGGCCTCGCCTGGCGTCCGGAAGGTTGGCGTTGGACCGCGACACCTTCCGCGCCATGGCCCGCACTCACCCGAGAGTCGCCCCCATGAAGGAGTTGAGGAGCACACTCAGCGAACTCCGCCTGGAACGCCTTTCGGTCGGGCAAGACGGCCGGAACCGTTGTCTGCTCTCTCCCTTTGGGTCAACTACAGGTAGGAATCAACCGAGCAGTGCGAAGTTCGTGTTCGGGCCGTCCGCCTGGATCCGGTCCTTGATCAAGCCCTCCCCCGGTTGCGCCGTCGCTTATGTGGACTGGTCGCAACAGGAGTTCGGCATTGCAGCCGCTCTGTCCAGAGATCGGAACATGAAGGAGGCATATCGGTCCTCTGATCCCTACCTTTCGTTCGCCTGCATGGCCGGAGCCGCGCCGCCCGACGCGACTAAGAAGTCCCACAAGCTCGTGAGGGAGAAGTTCAAGGTCTGTGCGTTGGGAGTTCTCTTCGGGATGGGCGTTGAGCTCATGGCGCGCCGAATCGACGCTGGGGAGGCGGACGCTCGGTACCTGCTTCGCGAGCACAAGCGTGTTTTCCCGGGCTTCTGGCGCTGGCGCGAAGCCGTGCTCGACACCTCTGACTTGGAGCGCGGGCTCACCACAGCGTTCGGGTGGAGCCTGCGGGTCACCGACACGACGCGCCGGACGTCGATCAGCAATTTTCCTATGCAGGCGAACGGGGCTGAGATGCTCCGCCTGGCCTGTATCAGGGCTACTGAGGAGGGGGTCAAGGTGTGTGCGCCCGTCCACGACGCCTTGCTTATCGAGGCGCCGGTTGACGAGATCGACGCCGCGGTTGCTCGAACCAAATCAGCAATGAGGTGGGCTTCAACCGAGGTCTTATCAGGCTTTGCGCTTGAGGCCGAGGCGGAGCAGGTCGTTCGGTATCCCGCTCGCTATGTCGACGACCGCGGGAGGAGGGTCTGGCAGATCATTCGCGAGCTCTTGTTCCGGTGGGGAGCCCTCCCCCCGGAGGAGGCGTGCTCGTGAAGCCCTCCAAAATCGCCGAGCGCAAGGTGCTGACCGCTACTGAGCTCGCCATCAGAGAGCGCCGAGTAGTAGCGCAGTCTAGAGCGTTCCTGAAGGGCCCGATTCCACTCTCGTGGCTCCGCAGAGCTAGTGCCCTCGGCAAGGCTCCGTTAGCTGTCGGGCTGATGCTGTGGTTCATGAAGGGCCTCCGGAGTTCGACCACGCTCCGCGTCACCAATAGGAGGTTGGCTTCTCTCGGAATTTCAGAGAGAAGCGCGAGCAGAGCGTTGCATACGCTCGCCGAGGAGGGACTGGTCTCGATCGCGCCACCGCAGCGCGGTTCTGGTCGGGTGATCACGCTCTTGGAGGTAGTGGTCGAGCGGGACCCTGGGCCGCAGCCGAGACCTCAACCCGTCTCAGACTAGGCCCTGGCTGCTGAATTGCACCGGTTCTGTTCACGGTGCGGAGCAGGCCTATCCCTAGGTCAGCACGCCCTTCGCGTCGCCCCAGAGGCTCCCGCCGCTAGGACCGCTGGAGACGGCGGTCCTAGCCCTCCCCATTCATTTGCTCCCTCTCTACAGCCAAGGAACGACCATGACAACGAATCCTCTGCCCCGTCCCGTCACGACGTCACCCTCCGTTACGCAGCCGCCCCCGAGGACCTTGAACGACATGGCGAGTGACCTCGCCAGAAGGGGGGGGGCCAGTTTGACCGCCGAATTCTTCGCACTCCTCGCCGAGAGTGACCACGCCGACTGGCTCGCGAGTCTCAGCGAGTTCGACTGGGTCAGGGAGCGGGCCGCGGGCGTGGGGGGCACACTTACGGCTTTCGCGGCAGAGCCACAGGAGCCTGCCGATCTGGAGGTCATGCCTGCTGAGGCGTTGCTGAGCAGCCTTCGGGCTACCTCCGAGGCGCTGAACGCGATTCTCATGGACTTGGAGTTCCTCAAGGACGCGGGCGACAGAGCCCTGATCCTCTGTGACGACCTGATTTCCGACACGGAGGACGTGGTCGACCAGGAGGCCGAGGAGCGGGAGGACTCGTGAGCGCCCCGGCAACGACGGAAATGGGTTCCGGACCTGAGGTCCACGGCCCCTGGACCAGCCTTCCGCCCCGCGACCCGCCGCAGGTAGCTATCGTCGCTCGCGAGCTCGTGAGGGTGGTGATCGCGACACCAGCTGGGCGCACGCCTCTCCTTGGCCCGCGCACGAAGAGACGGCGGCGGAAGCTGCACCGGCCTCTGCGCCGCAGGCGTCTAGTCCCTCGGTCTCGTCTGCGACTCCGAGGAGGGCTTCACCGTCGAGCTCCGCGAACCAAGCCAGTTCGGGTCTCGCGTCGAGCAGCGGCTGCTCGAGGAGGATCCGACCCCCCTGCTGGAGGTGAATCCGACGAGGGTGACGGAGGCGGATCAGCGCGCCTCCTTGCCTCAGGGGGTCGCTCATGAGCACGCCCGAAAGCACGCGTCTCCCCCAGGACTTCGACCTCGACCTCGTCCTAGTCTCAGGTGATCAGGACCCGAACGACGGGCTCAAAGCGCTCGCTCACTTCCTCATACAGGTGTGGGAGACGCAGGGCGCGCGAGGCCACGAGGAACAGTCCGTGGACTCATGGGCCCAGAAATGCCACCCTCAAGGGCGGTCCGGCCGGGAGCTAGAACTCCCGGTCGGACCTGACCAAACCAGACCTAACAAGGAGGTCTAGCCATGGCTACAAGCCAGTCTATCCCCGCCCCCGCTTCGTCACCTCGTCTCGCCGTTGCTTACGCCCGCTGCTCAAGCGCCCAGCAAGGGCGCAGCGTGGACCAGCAACTCGACGCGATCAGGCGCCACGTTCAGGAGAAGGGCTGGTGCCTGGGAGACACTTTCGCCGACGAGGCGATCAGCGGCTCCGAGTTGAATCGCCCCGGCCTTAACGCCCTCTTCGCCTACTTGGAGGGCGCGCGCGGGACCGGGACGGTCCTCATATGGGATCGGTCTCGCCTCGGCCGCGCAGACCCCATAGACGTGGAGCGCCTCGAGTCGCGAATCCGCGCCGCAGGCTGGGATCTGACTTTTCTCCAGGGCTACAACCTCACGGGGAACTTCCTCTCGGACGCTGTCGTCCCTCGACTTGAGCAGGCGCTCAATAGCGAATATCTCCGCGAACTCAGCGTGAAGACGCAGCGGGGACTGGTTGATCACGTCCGCGGGGGAGGCGTCTCAGTCGGAAAGGTCCCCTACGGGTTCCGGAAGCGACTGGTTTACGCAGACGGAACTGTCCGAGTGATTGGGCGACGCACGAAGCACCGGAAGGAGAAAGGCTTGGGGACGGCTGCTCTTGTCGAAGGTGATCCCGCGGAGGTCCTGATCGTGCGGAGGATCTTCTCGGAGTATTCCGCCGCTAGTAAGGGCATGGGCCAAATCTGCGAGGGTCTCAACGCCGAGAGCGTTCCCTCTCCTCAGGGCGGCCGGTGGTGTGTCGGAACGACGCGCGCGATCCTATTGAACCGCACCTACGTCGGCGACCTCGTCTGGAATCGCTACACGAGTAGCAAGTTCTCGCGCGTCGTCGACGGCAAGGCGACCAAGCAGCTTCCTGCCCACCCAAGCCAGGCGCCCGGGAAGTTGCGCTCCACCACGACCTACGCCGCAAACCCTAAGGACACCTGGATCGTCGTCCCTGACCACCACGCAGCCCTCGTCCCGCGCGACCTGTTCGACCAGGTCGCGAAGATCATGCACGAGCGTGGCGGGCTGGCTCCGCGACGACGTTCAGTCCGTAGGTGCTACCCGCTAACTGGCGTGCTCTTCTGCCTGCACTGCGGGAGGTCGTACAACGGCCAAAAGAGCAGCGCCAAGGGACGGTCGTATCAGCGGTACGCCTGCTCAAGCTGGCGAAACGACAAGAGTTGTCGCCCGCTGTCCGTCTCTGCAGATCGGCTGGAGGCAGGCGTCCTCAGTAAGTTGCGGGAGGCCTACGTTCCTGATCGCTCGAGCCGAGCGAAGCTCCGAGGCCTGATCGTCGAGGTTCTTAGCGGCCGGCCCAGCGAGGAGGAGGACGTCGAGGTCGTGCGACTCTTGGAGATCGAGCGCCAACTCAAAGGGAAGATCGACAGGACCCTGCTCCGGCTCGTCATGGTTGACCAGGCCAGCGCCGAGAAGCTAGCGGTTCTCCTCGCCGAGTGGCAGACCGAGCTGGCTTCGCTAGGCGACCGAATCACCGCCGCCCGAGCCCGCTGGAAAGCCTCCCGCGATCACGAGCGCGCCGCGGACGAGATCCTCGCCCTGATAGACCACCTCGAGTCTGTCGGTCTCGACGCCGCCCCGGGGGAGCGAAAGGCCCTCTATGCCGCCACCATTGACCGGATCGACCTCGAGTTCGCGGAGGAGCCGCCGGCGCCCGGCCGAAAGCGCCCCAAGCGCTGGCTCAAGACCGGCCGGATAAAAACAAACGCCCTGCTGGCGCGTGCCAGCAAGGCGTTGTGTCTATTGAAAGCTCCTCGGGCGTGATTCGAACACGCGACCAAGTGGTTAACAGCCACCTACTCTACCGCTGAGCTACCGAGGAATGTATTTTGTCGTATGGGGACAGAGGCGGGCTACTTGCCACCCTTCTCGGCGGTTGCGTCTCCGCCCTCGCCCTCGGCACCCTCGGCGCCCTCGCCCTCTTCATCTTCCTTCTTCTTCTTCTTCTTCGAGCCAGCGGTGCGGGTGCTCACCTTGGGCAGACCGTAAACCTGGTCGCCCTCGGACCAACGGCCGGCGTCGCGGAGCTTTTGGAGGCGCTCCCAGCGGGTAAAGACACTTCGGGTGCCTGCCATGCTGCTGCTTAGCTTGAGGCTCTTGTGGATCGTCACGGGAAGTCTCCTCCGAATGGGCCTGAGAACTTAACCTTGGGGCGGCTGGGGTCAAGACTCGGGGGGTGCAGGTGGGCCGGGAGCCTTTGAGAGGCTTACCCAACCCCTTTGCTGGGAAGGGCTAGCGGTTGCCAAGCGCGTCGAGGAGGCCCTTGTGGACCGCCCCGCCCCGCTCGCCGAGGAAGTCGTTCCTCGTATAGCGCCGGCTGAAGCTGTCTGGGAGGTCGAAGATCGTCTTGAGAGCGTGCACCGGATCGGTAAACAGCTGCCCCTCCTCGATCCACTCGGTCCGGCTATCGCTGTCATCGTCGCTGTAGTCCTCCTCGTGGACCTGCGCGCGCCAGGCCCAGGGGAAGACCGCCTTGTCGTCGAGGCCGACCCTCCCGCGCATGTAGACCGGAAGCGGGGCCCCGTTCTCGACGCGGTCGTCTTGGGTCCCGAAGTTCTCTTCCTTGACGTGCTCGAAGAGTTCGCTCAAGGGACGCAAGGCATAGCCGTAGATCGACCCGTCGTGCTTGGTCGGCGCCTGAGCGACACCCGTGGGAGCGTAGACCACGCCCTCCTCCCCATCAAAGGCGTAGCGGTCGTCGCGACCCGTGTAGGCATAGACCTCGTGGGTCCGGCCCTCGATCCAAATCTGAGGATGCGTCCGCTCGAGGTCCACCAAGGGGTGGTCCACCTCGTCGACGAAACGCATCGGCCCCTGAAAGGAGCCGTTGTTGCGAGTCCAACGCACGCGCTTGCCGTCGACCTTCTTGGGCATGTTGTCGTAAACCCGCAGCGAGTCCCCGTCAGCGGCCATCATGGCCTCGATCTCACGCCCCGGACGAGCCTTCTTGGCCACGACCATGGTCACCCCGCCCAGATCGTTCTCGTGGCTCCGCAGCTTACGAATGAACTTGATCTTGGCGCCGCTCTTGACCCCGGCGTGGAAGAAAACATAGGTCACGAAGAAGTGGGTCTCGGTCTCTTTGATCTCGTAATAAACGTAGCCCCTGCTGTCGCCCCGGCCCGCGTCCGCGTTCGCGAAGTTGTTCAGCGCGTTCCAGTCCCCGTCGAAGTCGACGCGGCGGAGGTAGTCCATTCGACCCTTGTCGATCTCCTGGTAGATCACCGGCGCGTAGCGCGCCGCGAGGTCCGCGTCGCTGACGAGCGGAGGACGAACCGGAGCCCCGTCGCGAGCCCAGACCCGCTCGAGGTCGCCCAAGGTCAAGGTCAACTTGTCCGAACGAGCCGCGGGACCCTTCCACTGGCGACCCATGAAGAAGTCACCGATCGGGCGCACGAGCTTGGAGATCTGCTTGGTCAGGCGATCTAGGGCCCGCTTGAGCGTCTCGCCCAGCTCGATCTCAATGATCACGCCCGCGCCAACGCCAGCGCCCGTTGAGAACGAAGCCCCCA
The DNA here is from genome assembly GCA_016765095.1 of Planctomycetota bacterium. Classification (GTDB taxonomy): domain Bacteria; phylum Planctomycetota; class J058; order J058; family J058; genus NORP233. Next base: position 7,767 of record JAESQQ010000412.1, read on the forward strand.
GGTCGACCCGGATCTTCCCGCTCCACTCGACCTCGAGCGTCGCGTGGGCCTCGGCCGAAGCCCCCGCGTGGGCGCTCACGTAAGGAATCACGCGGACCTTGAACACCTTGAGGTCGATCAGGATCGGGATCGAAGCCCGCGCCTCCGCGCCCGCGCCTCCCCGAACCTTGGCGTGGATCCCCGCGCCCTTCTCGGTCACGACCGCGGTGAGCTCGCCGTCCACGGCGGAGGCGATCTGAGCCATGGCGGTCAGGTGCGCCCTCAGACCGAGAGCCTTGTTGAGCTTTGCGTCGAAGTCGGTGCTCCGCACGTCGCCCCGAACCCCGGTCAAGCGAGCCTTGGCGGTGAAGTGCACCCCCAAGCCCTTGACCTTGCGCCCGAACGCGTCGGTGTAGCTGACCGTGCCAGCCTGAGCCTCGGCCAGGCCGCTGACCTGCGCGCCGACCACCGTCAGGCGCCCGAGGTCGGTGCTGTAGGTCCGGCGCAAGAGCGTCTCTTCGAGCTGCGCCTTCTTGCTAAAGAACCGAACCTTGGGCAGCGAAATGCTCGAGGACACGTCGGCCTCGGTCTTCTTGGTCTCGCGCCAGCTGGCCCGCTGATTGGCGTAGGCCAAGGGGAACTCGCCGGGCCGAGCGTCACCACCGGTCGTGGTCGCCTTCCAGGCTTGGAGGCGAGCGTTGCGCACCGCCTTGATCCGATCCACCAGCGCCGCCCGGAGGGCGAAATCGACGGTCGAATAGACCAAGTCTTCGTCAGCGGTCGCGAGGCGCTCGCGCTCCTCCAGCCAGACCTTCTTGACGAGGTCCTTGGAGAGGACACCCGCCGCCTTGAGCTCGGCGCGGATCGCGCGGAACAAGTGACCGTCCTCCTTCCCTGCCCGAATTCGTAGCCAAGCCTGATCCGCGAACGCCTTGAGGTCCTGCTCGTGGAGCGAGGCGAGGTGATCCACCTCTCGATCCATGAGGTCCTTGAGCGCGTTCACAGGGGCCTTCTTGACCCCCTTGATCAGCAAGTCCTTCTGCTTCTTGGAGAAGGCCTTGAGCGAGTCGTCGAGGACCCACTCTTGAGCCGCGCTGGGTGCGGCCCACAGCAGGGGAATGGCCAACGCCACCCCCAGGAGTATGGAAGTCTTCACGGAATGCCTCTCGTCTGCGATTGGAGACTACCGCACATGCTGAACCGATGGCAGCTCTTACTAGGACTGGAGTTAGCCCTTGGACACCTGGACAGGGGCGCCAGCTTTTGGGCGTTCGTCCCGGTTTGGCGTCGGCCTGCGCCTTTATAGGGACGGAAGTTAAACACAACTGCCCGATTTTCGCGGCCTCGGTCATGGGTCAGTAAAGGCCCGGATTCAAGTGGCCTTGCTAGCGGACCCGGACTAGACTTGGCCCAACGACATGGGCTCCCCTCACGGGTCGCAGCTCGGTCAAGGAGACAGAGAGATGCGTAAGACCCTGATGGCGAGCCTCGTGCTCGTCCTGAGCTTGGTTCCCCTCCAAAGCGCCGACGCGCGGAGGTCTAAGAAGCCCGCTCGTGTGCGGACGTTGACCTTCAACATTCGCTACGACTTCAAGAACGACGGCCAGAATCGCTGGCAGCACCGCGTCGGGGCCGTCGCCAAGCAAATCCAAGAGATCAAGCCCCACGTCGTCTGCCTCCAAGAGGACAAGGCGCACCAAGTCGAGGACTTAAAGCCCCTCCTCAAGCGCTACGCCTTCCTGGGCCGCGGCCGCAACGCCACCGGCAGCGGCGAACGCTGCTCGATCCTCTACGACAAGAAGTTCTTCAAGGCCAAGAGCCACGGCGACTTCTGGCTCTCGGACACTCCCAGCAAGCCCGGCAGCAACACCTGGGGCGACAAGTATCCCCGCAAGGTGACTTGGGCCCTGCTCGAGGCCAAGAAGGGCCGCAGTCAGCTCCTCGTGCTGAACACCCACCTCACCGAAGGCAAGGACGGACGCGCCTGGAACCTGCGGACCAAGGGCGTCGAGGCGATTCGGAGCTGGCTCCTGGCCAAGGTCGGCGGCAAGAGCAAGAAGAGCCGCAAGAAGAGGAGCGTGCTCAACGTCGTGGTCATGGGCGACTACAACTCCGCCGAAGACAGCAAGCCCTACAAGGTGCTCACGAGCGACACCAAGCTTCGTCTTCGGGACGCCTGGGTCGAGGCCCGCCCCTCAGACGCCCACCCCGGCACCTACAGTGGCTTTCGCGGACTGACCACCAACGATCGGATCGATTGGATCCTCGTCCGCGGCAACGTCCGCGTGAACCAGGCTGGCAAGCTCGACAAGAAAATCGACGGGCGCTGGCCCAGCGATCACTACCCGGTGTTCGCCGAGCTCGATATCCGCTAGCTCCACGTCCCCCGAGGAGAGGAGTCGGTCTCTCGAGCCGAATCCCGCTCGCGCCCTCGCGCCGGTCGGGGTTCGCTGCGTTTCTGGCCCTTTGATCCGGGGGGTTAGATCCAGAGGCCGCCAGAGCTCTGGATCACCTGCCCCGTGACCCAGGGGTCCGTCGCCAAGTAGAGCACTGCGGGGGCAATGTCTGCGGGCGTGCCCAGCCGCCCCAGCGGAGTCGCGGCGATCTGCTCGGCCAGCATGGCCGCGTCCGAGGTCAGCGGTTCGCTCATGGGCGTCTCGGTTAGCCCCGGGGCCACGCAGTTGACTCGAACCCCGCTCGGCCCAAGCTCGATCGCGAGGCAGCGGGTGACGTGCTCCACAGCCGCTTTGACCCCGGCGTAGAGGGAGGCCCCTGGAACCGGCCGATTGGCGCTCACGGAGCCAATGTTGATCACGGCCCCCTTGGAGGAGACCAGGTGCGGGATCGACTCCCGCGTCAGCGCAAGGAGGCCCTTGAGGTTGACCCCGATCACCAGATCGAGCTCCTCGTCGCTGATCTTCGCCAAGGGCTTGGCGAGAAAGACCCCTGCGTTGTTGACCAGGAGGTCTAGCCCCCCCATTTGCTCGACGGCCGCGTCGACGGCTTTCGCAGGCGAGCCGCTCACGCTCACGTCGCAAGGGGTCCAATGCGCCCCCTCGCCCAGCTCGGCGCAGAGGGCCTCTAGGGGCGCGCTTCGCCGCCCACAGACCATGACCTGAACGCCCTCACGGTGCAGCGCGCGGGCGATTGCGGCCCCAATCCCCGTTCCTCCGCCCGAGATCAGGGCCCGTTTCCCGTCTAGATCCATGGCTCCTCCTTGGAAGCCGAATCCTACCGAGAAGGAATCCACGACCGACCCCTCCTTGCGAGGTCAGACTCAGGCCCTACCATGGTCCGCTTCTAGGGGCTTCACTGCCTCTTAAGGGGGAACACATGGCTCGCAACACGTTGCGACTTGCCTTGGTCTTGACCGGGCTCCTAGCCTTTGGCTGCGCGTCCGGTGATCCGGGCCCTGAGCCCGGGCCCAAGCCGACACCGACACCCAAAGAGAACCCTGGGTCCACCCTGGTCGCCGACCTCGCCGGCGCCAGCGCCCGCGACGTCGTCCTCGACGGACGAGCGGTCGTGCTCGCAGGTGGAGTAGGCGGCGCCTACTACGAGCTGGCGCGAACGCTCAAGGTCGCCGGCGACGATCGAGAGCCCGCCTTGGTGCGCTCGGCCGGGTCGCTCGCGACGCTCCACCTCCTCGCCTGGGGCCAGGGGGATATCGGAATGGTCCAAGCCGACGTGTTGCAAGACCCGCGTCAGCGCGCGCTCCGCGCAGCCCTCGCCGAGACCGCGACGCCGCTCTTCGACGAAGAAGTCCACGTGATCGTGGCGCCAGACGGCGCGGCCGACCTCCTCGCCCTGGCTGGCAAGCGCGTCGGAATCGGAGGCGCCGGCTCCGGCAGCGCCACGACCGCTGAGAACTTGTTCCGAGCCGCTGGCGTCTACGACGTCGAGCTTGTCCCCGGCGCGTTCAGCGACCACGCGATCGCGCTTCAGGGTGGCGATCTGGCCGCGATCGTGGCCGTCGGCGCTCAGCCCCTGACCTCTCTCCACGAGTCGGGGCTCAAAGTCCTCGACATGGGCGACGCCCGCGACGGGATCCTTGAGGAGCTCCAGAAGATCAACCCGAGCTACCGCGCTGGCGAAGTCAGCGAAGAGTTCGGGGGACCGGCGAAGACCGTCGCGATCCCCGCCCTCCTCGTGACTCGCGCCGGCTTTGGCGGTGAACTCGACTTCGGCGGCGCCGCCGAGTCGGCTCACCCCGCCGGCCAGTCGGTCGCCGGCGGCTCCGAGGCGATCCCCGCCAGCCTCGACGGTCCTTCGCTGACGGTCCGCGATCCCGAGGCCAACCTTCGCCTCGCCGCTAGCGCTGAGTGCGACTTCGCCCCGGCCGGCAAGCTGCTCTCAGCCGCTTGGGCTGCCAACAACAACGTCCGTCGGATCGACGCCGGCGGCACGAGCGCCCTCGCGCTCCTGATGGCTGGTCAAGCCGAAGTCGCGATGATCAGCGAAGATGTCCTCCTCGAGGCTCTGGCCCGTCCTGAGACCGCGCGCGTTGCCGCGCACATTCTGATCGTGGCTCCGCTCTTCAAGCACCACCTGCACCTCGGCTTCTCCGGCGAGGGGAACAAACTCCTCTCGCTCGGGGCGCCTGGCTCGAGTCTCTCCGTCAGCACGCGGAGGCTCCTGCGCCTCAAGCGGATCCTTCACGAGAACCGGACCGGACACCTCGTTGACGCTCCCGCTGGGAGCTTGGAGGTCCGCTACGGCGAACTCAGCCCCGACGACGGTTTTCAAGAGCTGGTCCTGGGCGACCTCCCCGGCTACGAAGCCGACGAGCAAGCCTCAGGGCTCTGGACACGGGTCCTGCTCGTGACTCGCCCCGGCGTGAGCGCCGAGCGCGTCCAATCGCTCGTGGCGGCTCTCTACGCCAACCGCAAGAACATGATCGACGCGGACGCCCGCTTCGAGGGCATGGACCCAGCCCAGCTCGACTCGCTCCCAGAGGGCTTCAAGCTCCACCCGGGAACGAGCGCGGCCAAGGACGCCGGCTTCAACCTCGACTCGGCAGATCCCTGGTAGGCCAAGCGCGATTGCTCTGAGGCCCCGGCCTCACGCGACCGGCCCAACGCTTAGCGTTGGGCCGCTTTCGTTCCGGAGAGTGACGCCACACTTAGGCGCCGGCGTGGAGGACTTCGACGCTCGCCCCGTGCGTCTCGAGCAGCTCGCTGTACCAAGCGACCATTTGGCGAGTCCGGCCTGGAAGCGTTTTCGTCCCCCAGATCAAGCTCAAGGTCTGCGTGCTGCCCTCGTCGGTCTTGGTCCGCTGGCTGTCCTTGACGCCGTTGGCGCAGGGACCGGCCTCGTCGCTGACGCAAACCAAGCCGGCGAACTTGATCGTCTGGCCGCCTGTGTTGAACACATACTGGGTCTCGGGCGGCGCGAGGCCGATCCGGATCGCGCCTTGGGTCCGCCCGAGGTCCACCATGGACACAGGGAGTCCGCTGTGGAGCGAGGCGACGTTGCACACGTCGACCGCGAGGTTGATCGTGCCCAAGCGACCGTCGCCGACGGCCTTGATCAGGTATTCAGGCGAGGGCTTGCCGCGACCCGTCGGTTTGTATCCGCCGTGGCGAAACAGATCGCGGACGGCCGCCTTGACCTCGTCGCCTCGCTCGAACGGCGACTCGGCCTCGAGACTCAGGAGCGCGAGCAGCTCGGGCGGACTCGGCAGTTCACCCAAGGGGGCTGGAAAGGTGGCCTGGATCGCGCCCAAGTCCAAGAGGGGGTGTTCGTCGACGATCAACTCCACGGCTCGACTCCTCTGGCGCGCTCGAGTGGCGAGGACGATACCCCGCTCAGACGCTAAAGGCGTCGAACTCAGCCTGGCGCCCGAGCGCCTGCCAGTGCCTCGCTGCCCAAGCGTTGAGTTCGGGCGGATCCGCGTCTGGCGGCTCAAAGTTGAGCGCGCGATCGGCCAACGCTTCGACACCAGACTCGCTCCCCGCGTAGGGGAACTCTGGATCGAGGACCCCGTCGGGATCGTCGCCTGGAGTCCCCGAGAGACGTTCGACCAAGTCCTCTCTCGAAAGCCACGAAACGGGAGACTTCCAGCCTGCTCGGAGGGGGTCCTCACCGAGCGCGAGCGCGCGGAGGTCCGCACAGGCCGCCTCGACGACCCGAGTCCAAGACAAGCGAGCCGCGCTCTCTTCGAACATCGCCCGGACGGCCTGGATCCCGCCCAAGGATCGGCGGAGGTCCAGGACACGCCCCCAGTTCCCGAGGCTCGTTTGCCGCTCGGGTCGCAGCAGCCAGGCGACGTGGACCTCGCAAGGGCAGAGGGTCACTCGCGAGAGCGCCAGCCAGGCCCGGCTCTCCCACCCCCGGCGCGGGGTGCCGCTCGGGAGACCACGGATCGCGGGGCGGGTCGCTCCCAGCACCGCCCGCCGGAGGGTCCGTGGATCGTGGGTCGCGAGGGCCTCCAACCAGGCCACGAGGCCTCGCCCCTGTTCGGGCGGGGCGGTGAAAGTCCCTGGGTGAACGAGGCGCGCGGCCTCGTCGCCGGCGAGGGCTGCGAGTTCGAGCGCTCCTGCAGCGAGCTCGCCGC
>JAESQQ010000413.1 GCA_016765095.1 Planctomycetota bacterium
AGGGCGGGCGGGGGTAAACCTCGCCCCTACCGAAGCGGTCAGGAGCCGCCCGAGAGGGACCACCGAAGGCCGGTCGGCGCGCCGAGTGGGATCTGTAGCGTGCGGGGTTTGCCCCGCCCGTGCCTGTCCTGGAGAGACAGTCGACATCCAAGCCCCCCGCTCCGACCTACTCCAGCTTCCGCTGAAGCGTATTCCGACTGATCTCGAGCGTCCGCGAGGCCGCGCTCTTGTTGCCTTCGTGAAGCTCGAGCGCGAACACAACGTAGGCCCGCTCGACCTCATGCAAGGGCAACAGGGGCGTCGAGAACACGTTGGGGTCCGCCGCCTCTCGCGCCGCACGCGGAGCAGGACCGCCCAGCGAAAACTGCTCGGGACCCACCGCTCGGTCCGGGCTGAGCACGATCGCGCTCTCGAGCGCGTGCTCGAGTTCGCGCACGTTGCCCGGCCAGTCGTGGCCATGCAGGCGCGCGCGGGCCGAGCGAGTCAAGCTCAGCTCCGGTCGAGCGTGACGGCGGGTGATTTCGTACCAGAAGTGGTCGATCAGGCGATCGAGGTCCGCGGCACCCCGGTCTCGGAGCGGAGGCATTTCGATCTGGACGACCTTCAGGCGGTAGTAGAGGTCCTCGCGAAACCGCCGCTCGGCCACGGCCTCCTCCAGGTTTAAGTGCGTCGCGCACACGAAGCGAAGGTCGACCTTGACCGCTTCGGTCCCGCCGACGCGGAGAAAGGTCTTCTCCTGGAGGAGTCGGAGCAGCTTGCCCTGAACACTGAGCGGGAGCTCGCCGATCTCGTCGAGGAAGAGCGTGCCTCCGCTCGCCGCGTCGACTTTGCCGAGCGCCTCGCTGTCCGCGCCGGTGTAGGCGCCCTTCACGTGACCGAAGAGCTCGTTCTCGATCAAGTCGTGCGGAAGCGCCGCGCAGTCGACTTTGACCAAAGGCTGCTCCCGCCTGGGGCTGTTGAAGTGGACCGCGCGCGCGATCGCCTCCTTGCCTGAGCCGCTTTCGCCGCGCACGAGGACGGTGGCCTCGGTCCGAGCCGCCCGCGTCGTTCGATCGAAGACCGCGCGCATCGCGCGCGACTCGCCGACTATGTTGTTGAAGCGAAAGGCCAGGCCTTGGCGCTGCTCGGGCCGGAGCTGACTCCGAAGCGAAGTCTCAGCCAACAGCTCCGCCAGCTCACACGCCAGCTCGGTCAAGAGCGAGCGGTCGCCCGCCCCGAAGTCGCCCTGTTGCTTGTTGAGGAGTTGAAGGACCGCGATCACCTGCCCCTCGGCGTCGCGGGCCGGGACGACGAGCATGCTCGTCGTCTGGTAGCCCGTCGCCTCGTCGATCCGAGCCGAGAAGCGCGAATCGACTTCGCCCGCCGCGATCATGACGACCTCGCCCGTGCTCGCGACCGAGCCCGCGACCCCCTCCCCGATCCGAAGGCGAATCTCAGCCAACTCGGGGAGATGCGCGATCCGACTGACGAGTTCACCGCGGGCATGATCCACGAGGTAGAGCGTCCCCCGATCGGCGCCGATCTGACGCGTGACCTCGTCCATCACGACTTGCAGGAGCTGCTCCAAGTCGACGTTCTGATCCGAAGCGAACCCACCCAGGGCGCGCAGCAGTCGTCCTCCTGAGGAAGGGCTCGGTTCTCCCGCCACAGCGCCTACTTCCGCTGCCGGGCCAAGACAGCCTCGACCTCTGGCTGAATTCGCTTCAGGAGCGCCTTCGCGTCCGGCTCGCTCCCGTTCCAGAGCGCGTCCACAGCCTGGTTGAACTTCTGCTTGGCCTCATTGGCGCCCCGAAAGCGCGGACTAAAACGTCCATAAGGGACGCTGTCAGTGTGCGGAGCGGCCGCGATCGGATAGCCGAGGTGCTCAAAGCCCTTCGGCTTGAGGAAGGCCGGCCCCTCGGCCACGCTTCGTCGCGCCGGGATCGCTTGCACGCTGTGGGCGACCTTCTCCTGCTGCGCCTTGCTGGTCAGGAACTTGATCAGGGTCCAAGCCTGCTCCGGGCGCTTGCTCTGGGCAGACATAGCGTAGGAGACAGCGAACGTGCTCGTGGCCGCCTTCCGCTTTCGCGGCAGCTCGATCACGTCCCAGTCGAAGCGATCGAGGCCCTTGAACTCCATGCAGGCCCAGCGCCCGTAGGTGCACATAGCGACTTTCCCGCGCACAAAGAGCGCGTTGCCCCCCTGGTCACGAGTCACGCTCGGCCCAGGCGAGACCTTGTGAACCCAGATCAAGTCGCGGAGGAACTGGAGCGCCTCGGCGTTCTGATCTATGTAGCGCGGGTCGCCCATGAGCCACGCCGGCGGGTCCTCGCTCGCGACCTCGCCCCCCGCCTGCCAGATCCAGGGAAAGAGCTCCTCGTTCCAGGTCTCGAGCAGGAACCCGTAGTCGCCCCCCCGCGTGAGCTTCTTGGCGGTCTCGAGGAAGTCGTCCCAGGTCCAGCCCGGCTTGGGGTAGGGCACGTCCCATTTTTGAAACAGGTCCTTGTTGTAGTAGAGGACCAAGGTCGCGAAGTCCTTGCTGACGCCGTAGAGCTTGCCCTCGTGGCGGAAGCGCTGATAGACCTCGGGGTAGAAGTCCTCCGGCTCAAGCTCGGCTCGGTCCCGCTCCTCAAGAGGCGTCAGGTCCTTGAGGTAGTTCTGGCGCGCGAAGTCCTCCACGAACTCCTGGCTGAGGTACATCACGTCGGGCGGGTTCCCGCCCAGGAACTGAATCCGGAGCTTCTCGGCGTACCCAAACGCAGGCGCGTGCTCGACCTCGACCGCGATCTCAGGATGCGCGACGCGAAAGTCGTTTAGGAAGCTCTGCACGACGCGGACTTCCTCGGGCGACCCCCAAATCATGAACCGGACCTTTTGGGCTGGATCCCGTGTCAGGACTGGCCCCAGCAGGTAGCCCGCCACGCAGAGCAAGAGCAAGCTCCCGGCCACCAGTGCGAGCTGGCGCTGGCGATCGCTCATGCCTCCTCTCCCGAGCTGGCCGGCTCGGGCGCAGGCTCAGCGGGCTCGGCAGCAAGGGGCGTCTTGAGAGAAGGCCCGAGCCGCTCGCCGCTCTTGCGCTCGAAGAGGTGGATCTGAGTCGCGTGTGGACGCAGTTGAATCGCGTCCCCCGATTGGGGCGGAACCCCCTCGGTCAAGCGCGCGACTAGGGTCTGGCCTCCGGCGGCGTCGACGGTCACTACCGTCTCGGCCCCGAGCGCCTCCACGACGGCGACGGTTCCGACCAGGGGACCCTCTGGGTCGAGCAGCAGGAGCTCTGGACGAACCCCGAGCTCGACCTCGCTCCCGGCCTTGGCGCAGTCGTGAAGCTGCTCAGGCAAGTCGATCTGGACGCCGGTCGTGAGCGTGACTTTCGTGACCGGTTCCCCGACCAACACGCCCGGGAGGAAGTTCATGGGTGGGCTCCCGAGGAAGCCGGCCACGAAGCGGTTAGCTGGGTTGTTGTAGACCTCGAGCGGAGGGCCGACTTGCTGGACGTGACCGCCTGAGAGAACCGCGATCCGATCCCCGAGCGTCATTGCCTCGACTTGGTCGTGGGTCACGTAGATCATGGTCGCGGCGAGGCGCTGGTGGAGACGCTTGAGCTCGATCCGCATCGTCCCGCGCAGCTTGGCGTCGAGGTTGCTGAGCGGCTCGTCGAGCAGGAACACCGCCGGCTCCCGCACGATCGCGCGCCCGAGCGCGACGCGCTGGCGCTGACCCCCCGAGAGGGCCTTGGGGAGGCGGTCGAGGAGCTCCTCGAGGCCGAGCGCCGGCGCCACCTCGGCGACCCTCCGCGCGATCTCGTCCTTGGGGGTCCCGCGCATTTTGAGCCCGAACCCGAGGTTGTCCCGCACGCTGAGGTGCGGGTAGAGCGCGTAGCTCTGAAAGACCATCGCTATGTCGCGGTCCCGAGGGGGGACGTCGTTCACGAGGCGCTCGCCAATGCTGAGCTTGCCGGCCGTAATCGACTCGAGCCCCGCGATCATGCGCAGGAGGGTCGACTTCCCGCAGCCCGAAGGCCCGAGCAAGATAAAGAACTCGCCGTCTTTGACGACGAGGTCGACGTGATCCACCGTCGGCGCTTGACCTTCGGTGTAGATCTTGACGAGTTGCTCGAGCTGAACACCGGCCATAGGGGTTAGCCCTTTCCGCCCGCGGGCGAGGCCGCGTAGCTCTTGAGCTTGTTGTAGAGCGTCTTGACGTTGATCCCGAGCGAGCGGGCCGTCTGAACTTTGTTTTCCTTGTGCGCCTCGTAGACGGCCAGCACGTGCGACCGCTCGACTTCAGCCAGGGTCAACTTCAAGTCCTGGGCCGGAGCGCCGCTCGAGACCGAGGGTTGGCCAGTCGCAGCCGAAATGCCCGGGGGGAGATCGCTGAGCATGATCTCCTCGCCTCTCGTCAGGATCTGGCAGCGCTCGATCACGTTGCGGAGCTCGCGCACGTTCCCCGGAAACGCATAGGCCTTGAGCGCCGAGACCGCGTCGGCGTGAATCCGCTTGCGCGGGAGCCCCTTGCGCCGGTGAGCGTCTAAGAAGGCCTCGACGAGGACGCCGACGTCCTCGGGGCGATCGCGAAGGGGCGGAACCTCGACGCGGATCACGTTCAAGCGATAGAAGAGGTCCTCGCGGAACCGCCCGGCAGCGGCCTCGTCCGCCAGCGTCTTGTTCGTGGCAGCCACGACGCGCACGTCGACCCGCACGATCTTGTTCGAGCCGAGCGGCCTAAACTCACTCCGCTCCAGGACCCGCAGCAGCTTGACCTGAAGCTCGAGGCTCATTTCCCCGATCTCGTCGAGGAACAGCGTGCCTCCGTCTGCGATCTCGAACAGCCCCTTGTGGTCGTCGGTCGCACCCGTAAACGCGCCCTTGCGGTGACCGAAGAGCTCGCTTTCGAGGAGGTTCTCTGAGATCGCGCCGCAGTTGACCGCCACGAAGGGCCGATCGTGGCGCGGGCTCAGCCGGTGAAGCCGGTTCGCGATCAGCTCTTTGCCGACCCCGCTCTCCCCCTCGATCAAGACGCGAATGTCGCTCGCCGCGACGAGATCGACCCGCTCGAGGACGTCGAGCAGAAGCGGGCTGGCGGCCACCATGTCTCCCGCCCCGCGGAGGTCAGCCAGCCGCTTGAGGGCGAGGTTCTCGTGCGCGAGGCGGACTCGCTCCACGGCGCGGCCCACGGCGAGCAGGAGGCGCTCGGTGTCAATCGGCTTGTCGACGAAGTCGGCCGCGCCGAGCTGCATTGCGGTCACGACGGTGTAGGTCGGGACCTCGCGACCCATGAGCACAAGCTCGGTCCCCGGAAACCGCTCACGGACCTGCTTGAGGAGCTCGATCCCGTTGACCCCGCGCAAGAAGACCTCGGCCACCACGACGCCGACTTCGATCGACTCCAACCGCTCAAGGGTCGCGGCCGCGTCTTGGCACGCCTCAACGGGGTAGCCGTCGACGTAGATCGCGCGCGCAATGAAATCCCGCAGCTCGGGATCGTTGTCGACGACCAAGATTGGGGGCTTGTCGGCCATGAGGCGCGCATTCTGGCACGCTCGCTGGGCTTCTGGTGCCGCTCCGGAGATCACGGAGGCCCGAAGAGGGCCGCAGAGGTCATGAACCAGAGCGAAAGGCGACGAGAACCGTTGGGGGAGGCTCCCGAGAGCCCGATTGGCACGGCCTGGGGAGCGGGCGGGGGTAAACCCCGCCCCTACGAAGAGGTGGTCGTGAGTCGCCCGGGACGCGTCGCTGGCGGTCGATTCGAATGCGATCTGTAGGGTGCGGGGTTTACCCCCGCCCGCGCTTTGTCCGGCAAGGGCAGACGCCCTCTCTTCTCAGCTCGAGGCGAACCAGATCAAGAGACCGACCACCAAGCTGAAGCCGATCACAGCCCCGACCACGGCGATCACCTTCTTTGTCTGGCCCGAGCCGCCCTCGTCACCCACCGCAATCCCGCCGGAGTTGAAGGGCGCCCAAGGTCCAGCCTCTGGGTCTGCCTCGACGGGCAGCCCGCGCGAGAGGCGCTCGAGGTCGGCGATCAGCTCGCCCATGTCCCCGTATCGCACGTCGCGGTCCTTGGCGAGCATCCGACCCATGACCGCGCGGGCGTCGGGTGATATCTCTGGAATGTGAGTCTCGGGCGGCGCGATCTTGTCGTGCGCTTTGGCCGAGAGGATGTCGAGGGCCGAGAAGCCGCGGAAGGGCTGGATCCCGGTCAGGAGGTAATAGAAAGTCACGCCGAGGGAGAAGATATCGACGCGCCCGTCGATCTCTCGAACCCGTCCGATCTCGGGCGCCATGTAGAGCGGGGTCCCGATCATGGCCCCGTCAGCGGTCAGCTTCAGCTCGCTGTTGAGGTCCTTGGCGAGGCCGAAGTCTGCCACGCGCACCTCGCCGCTCGCCGAGACCAAGACGTTGTCCGGCTTGAGGTCGCGGTGGATCACGCCAGCCCCGTGAGCCGCCTGGAGGGCCGAGCTGATCTTGAGCAGGATCCCGAGCGTGGTCTGAAGGTCGTGCTTGCCGACGTCCCGAATCTGCTCCTCGAGGCTCCCGCCGTCGATGTACTGCATGATGATGTAGTGGAGGCCCTTATCGGTCGTGCCGACGTCGCGGACGCTGACCACGTTCGGGTGCTCGAGCCGAGCGGCCGCCCGCGCCTCGCGGTGGAATCGCTCGACTGTGCGCGGATTGCTGGCCGCCTCGGGAGGCAAGATCTTCACGACGACCTGCACGCGCAGCGCCTCGTGGTCGGCGAGATAGATCGCGCCCATTCCGCCGGCCCCGATCTTGGCCTTGATCGTGCACCCGTCGATGGTCAGGCCGATCAAAGCGTCCGGCACGGACTCCGCCGAGTCGCCGCCGCCGACCACGATCGCGATCTGCGTCCTAGCTGCCCCAGCCGCAACAGCGCCGCCCTGGGGCGTCAGGGGGGACTCGGTGGTCTCGGCCATGGCGATCGAGACCCTCCCGCTGGACGGTGTCCGGGGACCCTCGGCGGTCTCTGCGAGGGCGATCGAGGCCGCGCCGCCGGGAGGCGTCAGGGGCAGTGCAAAGGGATCCTGCTCGATGGTCTCGTTGAGGGGGATCGACGCCATGACCCCCGGAGGCAGCAAGGGCGGCGTGAGGGGGTCCTGCTCGATCGTGTCCGACAGCGCGAACCCAGCCGACGCCGCTGTGATCCTGCCTGAGATCCGCGACTGGTGGCTCAGGATCTGCTCGACCTGCTCACGCGTCAGGACTCCCTTCTCGAGCAGGAGCTCCCCTAGGCGGAGGTGCGGCGCTTGGGTCCGCTGGTAGTGCAGCGAGCGGTTGAGGAGATCGAGCGTGACGAACTTCCAGTTGAGGGCGATCTTTCCAAACAGGAGATCCGCCCGGACTCCCGAGTCAGCGACCGGCGCCTCACGCTGGGGAGTGCCTTGCCGCCAACGCGGAGAGGGAGTCGGGACCGCGACGCGAGGTGTTTTGGCGTCGGCCACGTCTCGAGCGATCGCGGCTTCGATCGCGCCCCAGACCTCAGGAGGGGGTGAGGCGGAGCCTTGCCCGATCCGATTGAAGAGACCGTTCATGCGGCTCAGCTCCTGCTGGAGGTGGGGGCGAGTCTCCATGTAAGTCAGCAGCGCTCGGCGCTCGTCGACGGGGAGGGCGTCGGTCGCCAAGGCAGGCAGGAGTTCACGCGCTTGGGCGTCGTTCACTCTGCACCTCCCGGGATCAAGCCACGGCGACGAAGGCTCCCGGCCAAGCGCTCGACCGCCCGACGCATTCGGTATTGGGCGGTGCGCTCGGCGATCCCGAGCGTGGCTGCGATCTCCTTGTAGCCAAGGCCCTCGATCTGTCGGAGCAAGAGCACCGCCCGCTGATCAGGTGGCAGCTCGCACACGCTCTGGCGCAAGAGTGTGTCTTGCTCGCGCCGGCTGGCCTCCTCGGCGGGGCCGTGCACGTCGAGGGCCGTCTCGTGGCCCAGGGGGCTCGTCGCCCGGACGCCCTCGCGACGAATCGTGTCGAGGCCGACGTTGCGGGCGACACCCAGCACCCAAGAACGGAAGGAACGGCCCGAGTCGTAACGATCGAGGTTCCGGTAGACCCTCAGAAAGGTCTCCTGGAGCGCGTCGAGCGCCCGCTCTCGGCCCACCAAAGCCGAGAGGTAGTGGAAGGCGGCCCCGCTGTGACGCTCGTAGAGCGCCCTGAAAGAGTCCTGCAGCTCCGCTCGATTGGAGCGGCAGCGCTGGACTAGATCTTGATCGGGTACGTCAACAAAGCCCACTCGGGTCGTTCCTCCTTCACTTGCCTATTCGCGCGAAGGATCGAATGACCGCAACCAGAACTCAAGCAATTCGCTAAGTCCTTTTATAGCAGACGGTTTCAATCTCCGAGGGAAGGTCAGGGGCGAACCCAGCTCGTTGCTTTGTGCCGCTCGAGTAGGAAGTAGTTGCTCGAAACGCGAACCGGGCCGATCGCGAGGTAAGCCTTGCCGAGGAGGCGCTCGTTGGAGCCAGGCTCGACTTGGACCAGATAGTCGCGAAGGCGCGCCGCAGGATCGAGGACGAAGTTCCCGCCCTTGCCGTAGTCCAGCAAGATCGCGTGCAGGTAGTGGTTGTCCTTGGCGACCGGGTCGACGGCGCCGACGCGATAGAAGCCAAAGCGCTTGGGGTCTTCGTCGCTCGGCTTGGCGACCCACGGATTCTCGGGCCCGTTCTGAACGACGGGCTCGTTGTAGCCCATGACCAGCCCCGCCTCGCGGCCCTCCCCGAGGTAGAAGCCCTTTATGAACTTCTGAATCGGTGAGTGAGCTGCCCAGAAGGCAATGTTGAGCCCGCGGTATTCGAAGCCTGCGAGGTCCTTGGGGTCTGGCGTCCCCCCGCGCACCATCACCCGCTCGAGCTCGGCCGCCGGCCCTTCGGCGAGCGCGAGGTATTCGCTGGTCGCCAAGCTCACGCGTAGGCCTTCGCGGGCACGCGACCCTCGGCCAGAATCGTGGCCGCGACGCGAGTCGCGAGCGCCATGATCGTCTCCATTGGGTTGACCCCGATCGGGCTCGGGAACAGGCTCGCGTCCGCGACCAACAAGCCCTCGGTGTCGTAGACCCGACCCCAGGAGTCACACACATGGCGGGCGCGATCGCCGCCCATGGCGCAGGTTCCCATCATGTGAACCGTGACCAACTCCATGCACTCCTTGGGGATCTTCTGGGCGTAAAGCCGCTTGACGTCGTCCGCCGACTTCAAGTCAGGGACCCCCTCGAAAGGAAGCACGATCCGCTGAGCTCCCATTCCGAACAGCATTTCGCAGAGGAGCGCTGTCCCCCGCACCAGGCGCTGGCCGTCGAAGTCCGAGAGCTGGTAAGTCGCGACCGGCTTGCCCGCCACGTTGCGAACCCGACCCGTCTCGGTGTCCTCCAAGAGCATCCCCGCGATCACCATTCGGGGGTAGTCCTTCATCAGATCGCGGAGCTCGGCTCCGTAGAAGGGGAGCGTCATTCCCGCGATCGAGGGCGGAATGTTGACCGCCGCGAACACCAACCCCTCCGACTGGAACTCGCGGACTTGGTAGGCCTGGTGCACGCCCTCCCAGCCGCGAATCTCCTCGTCGAAGATCGCGGTCACCTTCACGTTGGGGTGCAGGCTCAAGTTGTGTCCGAGCCGTCCCGAGGGCGAAACCACGCCTGAACGGAACAAGATCCCCGGGGTGTGAATCGCGCCGGCCGAGAGCACGACGCGCCGGGCGTGGATTCGAAACGGGAACCCGTTCTGTTTCGTCGTCGTCACGAGGTGACCTTCGACGCCTGTAATTCGCTTGCCCTGGCTCGTGACGCGATCCACCCGGCAGTTGGCGAGCACGCGCGCCCCGAAGTGGAGCGAGCGCGGAATGTAGGTCACGAGCGTCGAGCGCTTGGCGCCGGTTGGGCAGCCAAACGCGCAGTTGTTGGTCCCCGCGCAGTGGAACTGATTGCGAATATTGGGGATCACGTCCCAATCCCGCTTGAGCGCCCCCTCGTGGAGGATCTTGTTGTCCTTCCCGACCGTCCACGGGTCTTGGTGCTTGGCGGAAACAAAGCGCTCGACCCGCTGAAAGGTCGAGTCCATTTCAGCGGCCGTGATCCCCTCGACCCAGTCCTCCCGGGCCCAGCGACCGAGGATCTTCTCGGGTGTGCGCCACGTCATGCCGCCGTTGATCACCGTCGAGCCGCCCACGCAGCGACCTTCGCTGTAGGTCACGGGCGGATCGCCGAGCGCCATGATCGCGCCGCCGTCTCGGTAGAGCCGGCGAATCGCGTCCCCGGCGTCGGGCGTGAAGCTCTCCGTCGGGTGATAGCCACCCTCCTCGACCACGGTCACGTTCAGGCCGCCCTCGGCGAGCTCGGACGCGACGACGGCGCCTCCGGCCCCCGACCCGACCACGACCACGTCGCAGTCGAGCTCGACCACGTCCTTGCGGAACGCGCGGCGTCGCCGGGTGCTGCCCGGAATGTGCGGCCAGTCCTCGCGGGTGTAGAGACGATCAGGTTTCATGACTGACCTCCGCCGGCCAGCGGCAGCGCGCGAGGAACGTCTGCGGGGAGCGGGAGGGGCGCTGTGACCTGCGCCTCGTGCTCCCGGATCTCCTCGGCGAAGCGCTCCAGTCGCTCTTGAGCGACCTGAGCGATCCAACGATCGGGGTGATACTCGAGCTGAGCAAGCTTGGTCGGGTGCTCGTAGTAGCTCATGACCAAGAACATTTTCATGCCGCGAGCGAGCTGCTTGAGCGCGCCGAGCGGGCTGTGCCAGTAGCGGGCGAAGTGAGCCGCAGCCAGCTCGGGTGGCAGGCGCGAGAACCCGCGCCCGAGCGAACTCGGCACGGCTCGAGCCGTGGCCTCGAAGGTCACGATCCCAGCCAAGATCGCGACTCGAACCGCGACCGGGATCGAGCGCAGGAAGAGCTCCACGCCGTCCACGACTTCGTCGCGGATTCCTAGCTCGTCCACCTCTTCGGTCAACACGATCGGAGCCAAGGCCGCGAGCGTCCGGCGCGCCGCCTTTGAGAGTCTGAAATCAGCTAACTCGCTCATGGTCGAAACTATACGCCCGCCCGGACCGGCGGGCGACCTGCGCGGCGGGCGACCTGCGGCCGAACTCTGGTCTAGCGCTGCTTGGCGGTCTGCTTGCGGTCCTTGGGCATCGCCATCACGTCGACGGTCTTAATGTCGCCGATCTCGCCCTGGGCGATCGCCTTGATCACGACCTGCTCGGGGTGGTCCTCGATCACGATCCCGAGCAGGCTCGCGTCGACCCAGAGCGCGACGTTTTGGATCCGGATCGGGGTCTGGCGAGTGTCGTTCAGCTCGAACACGCCGGCTCGAATCGTCGTCACGGGACCAAATTCGAGCTTGCGAATGTTTCCTTCGCGGAGCATTCGAATCGTGAAGTCGTCGCGAAACCAAAACTCGACGGTCTCGCCCGGCTCCGCGCCGGGGAGCTTGAAGAAGGCCCCCTGCACGCCGCGCTTCCGCTTGATCGTGCAATGGAACACGCCCTTGCCGTCGGAGCGGACCGACTCCAGCGACTCGAAGAGCGGGATCAGAAAGGGCTTGCTGGCGGGGTCCAGGAGCAGGTCGAGGCTCCGGGTGAGTCCGTCGCCGGTCACGCTGACGCTGCCGAGGGCCTCGAGCAGCTCGCAGGTCAGGATCACACCGGGCTTCTCGTGATTCGCGGCCTCGCGGGCTCGCCGGGCGAGGTCCTCCTCGCTCAGCCGATCCGTGTCTGCGGTGCGCAGGTAGTAGGCCGAGCCGCCCTGATTCTGCCGCCAAGTCTGCTCAAGGGCCACGGCGAATTGCTGGGACTGGATCTCGCTCGGAGCGAACGCGATCACGGCCACACAGCCTACGAGCAGCAGGGGGACCAGGATCCGACCGATCCTCTTGAGGAAGAACGCGCTCAGGAGCGCGAGGAGACCCCCGCCCAGATAGGCCCGCGGCCACACGTCGATCTCGTCGAGGGAGACGAACGAGCGAGCCGCCAGGACGACCCCAATCGCGCCACCGAGCACGACCAGCCCGATCAAGCGCAGGGCGCCTTGGGCCGAGGCCTTGGTGTCGCTCTTCTCGAGCCGAGCCCGGACCTCGCTCGGGACCGAGGCGGAGATCAGGGTTCCTGGGACAAAGCTCGCCGCCAAGAGCGTCGCGATCGGCGCCAGGTGCCAGCCGGGATCTCGGTTGAGGATCGCGCGGCAGATCTCTGGCGCGAGGTAGCAGGAGACGACCGCCAGGATGCCGCCCGCGGCGGCCAAGCGCGGCGCCGCCAACTCGAGGCTTCCGGCCCCCACGACCCGCGCCAAGACGTCCCCCACTCCGTAGCCCGCCGCCATGCAGAGGAGGTAGGCCGCCAGTACGCAGGCCCATAGGAACGCGCTCGCCCCGAAGAAGGGGGTCAAGAGAAGTCCGAGGTGAAGGAAGTAGGCGCTGAGCGCCGCTCCCCCCGCAAAGCAAAGCAGCCGAGGTCCCATTGGGGCTCATGGTGTCGTGAAAATGAAGGACTGGCAAGACGTCAACGCGATCGTCTTGGGTTCGGTAGTCTTGGCGCAGGTTTTGTGGGAGCCCACCCCCAAGGGGGCGGCTTCCTCCACGGCCCGCTCGGGCGGGTAGAGAGAGTGACCGTGATTTTCCGATTCCAGTTCCTGAGCGGCGCCCGAGCTGGTCAACAAGTCGACGTGCCAGGGCCTATGGCTCGACTCGGACGGGATCCTCAGAACGAAGTCGCCTGCGATCCGCTCCAGGACGACAAAGTCTCGACCTTCCACGCCCAGCTTCTCCTGACCGACAACGGTCAACTCCTCCTGAGCGACCTCGGCAGCAGCAACGGAACCTTTCTCGACGGGGTCCAGGTCGCAGCCCCCGTCCCGATCTCGACGGGCGCGGTGCTCTCCCTCGGCGGCGCAGCCGACGGAATCCAAGTCCTGTTCACCGTGGTCAGCGACGCGCCGGCCGCGCCCGATCCCTCCGCGCCAGGCAAACGACCGATAAAGCTGATCGTGGGGGGTGGGGTCCTGCTCTTGGTCGTTCTCGTGACCGCGGTCACGATCGCGCTCAGCAGCGAGGGCGACGACCCCGGTGCGACGCCGAGCGCGACCCCCGGTGCGACGCCCAGCCCTGGCGCGACGCCCGCCGCGAGCCCAGGCGCCACTCCCAACCAAAGCTCTCCTGCCCCGACAGCGAGCCCGTCTTCCAGTCCGGCGTCCAGTCCCTCCTCCAGCCCGACCTCCACGCCGACTCCGAGCGCCACGCCCGCGGCGAAGACGCTGGAGAACCCCTGGAAGAAGTTTGGGATCGGGACCCGCTTCGTCCTGAAGAGCGTCACGCTGATCAAGACCGGCGACACCGAGACCAAACACGAAATGACAATGACCCACACACTCAAGGCGCTCTCGGACGAGAGCGCGACGGTCGAGGTCAAAGTCAAGACGGCTCAGTCCCCCACGCCCACCGTTCAGACCATAGAGATCAAGTTTCGTCAGCCCGTGGGCCCGGAGCCAATCGAGACTCGCACCGAGTCGCTGCGGGTCCCTGCGGGAGGGTTCGACGACGTGCTCTACAGCAAGTATGAGCAGGTCATGAACGGACAAACAACCGTGACCGAGAGCTGGACTCACGCCAAGCTCCCCGTCGGCCTCAAGACGATCTCGACCGGCGCCACGTCGACGACGACTAGCGTCTTGATCGAGATCGAGCGGAAGTAGTCCGTGCGCCGAGACGACGACTACCAGCTCGACGACCTCGTCCGCGATCAGCGCCGGCAAATGTGGATCGCGGGCGGAATCTTGGTCTTGGTCGCGATCTACAGCGCCCTGGGCGGCGTCCTCCCCGGACCCGGCGCGAGCCCGCTTCCTCCGCGCGCGACGCCCAGCGCAGCCGGGCTCGCTCCCGCCGAGAGCGCAACTCGCTGACTCGACCCGCTGACTCGACCCCAGAGGCGGTATCGTCTCGCCGAACGGAGGTAGACCCCATGGAAGCGATCCACACCGACGGAGCTCCGGCCGCGATCGGCCCTTACAGCCAGGCCATCAAGGTGGGCGAGTTGCTCTTCTGCTCAGGCCAAATCGCGCTCCCTGCGGGCAGCGGTGGCTCGCTGGTCGAGGGCGGCGTCGAGGCGGAGGCGCGTCAGTCGCTGACCAACCTCAAGGCGGTCCTCGAGGCGGGCGGCGCGAGCCTCGGAAGCGTCGTAAAGACGACGGTCTTCCTCCTCCAAATGGAGGACTTCCCCGCGGTCAACGCGATCTACGCGGAGTTCTTCGGCGACCACCGCCCGGCGCGAGCCTGCGTGGCCGTCAGCCAGTTGCCCAAGGGCGCGCTGTTCGAGATCGACGCCGTCGCGAAGATCGGCTAGTAGGTATCTGGCTTCGTCCTCCGCAGACCCGCTCGAACCGGGTTCGTGGGCCGGGTCGATGATGCCCTGCCCTGTTGCGCTTCCACTTGGCTGAACGTCCGATACTATACTCCCCTATGGTATCTAGTCCGCGAGGTGCCCGTGGCGCACACGACCGCAAGCAAGAAGAAACTGTTGAACCGAGTGCGGCGGATTCAAGGCCAGATTCGGGCGGTTGAGAGGGCCATCGAAGAGGAGCACGATTGCTCGTCGGTGCTGCAACTAGTTGCTGCCTGTCGCGGGGCAACGAATGGGCTCATGGCCGAACTGCTCGAAGGGCACATCCGCACCCACGTGATAGATCCCGGTGGGGATCCGGCCTCAAAGCAGGCAGCCGAGCAGGTGATCGACATCGTTCGCGCCTACTTGAAGTAGTCCTCGGCATTGGACGGAAGACACATCATGCACACCAATAGCCTCGAACACTATCAGCACCAGCACACCTTCGGACAGGACCGAAAGTCCGTCGGCGAGAGCAGGACGCTGATTGTCACCCTCCTGACCGCCGTGTTCATGGTCGTGGAGATTACGGCCGGGGTCGTCTACGGGTCCATGGCCCTGCTGGCTGACGGGCTGCACATGGCCTCGCACGCCTTGGCTCTCGGAATCGCCGTCGCGGCGTACGTGTATGCCCGTCGCCGCGCTGGTGATGCTCGATTCAGCTTCGGGACGGGCAAGGTCAATGCCCTGGGCGGCTTTACGGGAGCGCTTCTGCTTGCAGTCTTCGCCGCTCTCATGGCCTGGGAGTCCGTTGGCCGTCTCATCAAGCCGGTTGTCATCGTGTTCGATCAGGCGATTGCGGTTGCAATCGTGGGACTCCTAGTAAACGGAATCAGCGTTGCCCTACTCGGGGTTCACAGCCATGACCACGGTGACGGGCACGAACATCACGGTGAGCACAGCCACGACCACGGAGACAAGCACGATCTTGACGGTGACCACAGCCACGACCCCGGAGACAAGCACGATCTTGACGGTGACCACAGCCACGACCACGACCACGGCGAACATCACGGCGACGGCCATGACGAACATCACGACCACAGCCGCGCGCACGATCACGGTGACCACAACAACGACCAGCACGACGACCACAACCTGCGTTCGGCCTATCTGCACGTCCTCGCTGACGCGTTGACCTCGTTCTTCGCGATATTCGCGCTCCTAGGCGGCAAGTTCTTCGGCCTGAACTGGCTAGATCCGGTGATGGGAATTGTGGGCTCCCTGCTGGTTGCGAGCTGGTCATGGGGATTGCTTCGCAGGACCAGCCGCGTGCTTCTCGACTATCAGGCACCGGCAGCGGTCCAGGCTCGCGTTAAGGCAGCCGTCGAGGTAAACGGGGACCGAGTGTCGGACCTTCACGTTTGGTCGATTGGTCCCGGCGTCTTCGCCTCCGAAATCGCCATCGTCACCCACAACCCGCTGTCCCCCGCCGAGTACAAGGCTCGGTTGCCGAAGGACCTGAAGCTGGAGCATGTGAGTGTAGAGGTGCACCACTGCGCGGGGGAACTGGTGAGCGTTGAATGAACGCCTCCAGTCTCGGATCCCGGCGCGATGATCCCTCGATCGAGCCATAAGCTGGAGCACACGCGCGCCAGCCGTTCATCTCTCAGCTGAAGTCGCCCCAAGGTCTGGCCAGTCCAATACGAGGATGTCTTCTGGTCCGTCCATTCAAGACCACGAGCTCCTCCTCGCGCCAGGTGACGTGCTGCTGCTCGCCACCGACGGCTTGGCCGAATTGTCCCGTTCGGACGGGACCTTCCTCGGGCCCGAGGAGATCTCGCTGGCCCTGGCCAAGCGAGCTCGCGGGGCGAGCGCAGCCGAGCTGATCGCGGCCATGCTGGAGTGGCTGGAGGAGCAGCGCGGGGGCGCCGAGTTCGCCGACGACGTCACCATGCTGGTCGTCAAGCTATCCGAGCCGAGCCCGGGCTAGCGGAGGGCGTCGACGGGCTGCAGCGCCGCGGCCCGCAGGGCCGGCAAGAGCCCCGCCGCGAGCGAGAAAAGGGTTCCCACGGCCAGGAGCACGAGCGCCTGCTCGGGGATCAGTTCGAAGATCCCAGCAGCGCTGCCCTGGCCGGCTGGCCCTGCGAGGCCCGCGCTGAGGCTGGCCGCGCCGAGGTAAAGACCGAGCCAGGCCACGGCGAGGCCGGCCACAGAGCCGAGGAAGCCGACGCAGCCTGCTTCGCTGAGGAACACCATCAGCACCTCGCCGCGGCTGGCGCCTAGCGCGCGCAGAATTCCGATTCTTTGGCGCTGCTCGAGGACTGAGAGGGTCAGCCCGTTGACGATCACGGTCCCCGCGAGGGTGAACAGGAGCAGCGAGAAGAGCAGGGCCCCGCGCGAGAGCACCTGCGAGAGGTCCGCGACCCGCTGGCCTTCGGCGATCAAGCGGGCCGCTTCTGTGCCCACGGCTGCGAGCTCCTCTTCGACCGCGAGCGCTGCCTCAAGATCGCTCTCGATCTCATAGCCCTCGCCTCGGAGCTTGGCTTGCAGCGACTTGCTCGCCGCGAGGCCCGTGGTCCGGAGGTGCACCTCGGCGTAGCTCGGTTTGCCCCCCAGGGAGAGGAGCTTGGTCAAGGCTCCCGAGGTCTCGTCCTGAAAACGTTGGTGCCACTCGTCCAGGTAGGGCTGGGGCACGGCGATCCCCAGGCCGGGGGTTCGTGACGAGTAGCCCACGACCTCCAGAGGAATGCTGAGGCTGTCTTCGTCGACGCCCGGATAAAGAGTCAGCTCGAAGCTCAGGGGGAGATTCCGCTCGTCCACCTGGCTGAGGAAGTTGCGCATGGCCGTCCGGATCAAAAGCTTGAGCGCCATGTCCGTGATCGCCCCGACTCCGGGGATCTTACGCAGCTCCCCCAAGAGTCGCTTCTTGAACCGAGGGCTGCGCTTCATGGCTTTTTTCAGCCGCGCGTGCATGACCTCTGCGAAGCGATCGATCATTTCGGGGCTCTTGAGCGAGCGCAAGAAAGTCGTCAGGGAGGCGGGCAGCACGACCGCCGCGGGGGGGCGATCCTTGCCCGGGGGCGCGAAGCGAAAGCGCTTGCCCGGGAGGAGATCGCGCTCCGTGACGTAGGTCAGCGGCACGCCAAAGGCCGTGGTCGGAATCAAGATCTCGCGTCGAAGGTCGCGTTCGCGAACCCCTGGGATCTCGAGCGACTTGGGCCGAACGCCGACGAACACGGGGAACAGAAAGGCCACGGCCTCGACTTCTTGGACACCCTCCAGCCCGCGCAAGCGCTCGACCTCTTGAGCGGACACGTCGCCCGAGCGAGCGCGCACGACGAGCTGGCTCAAGGGGAGAGTCGAGAGCAGCTCGGCTTGGCGCTCGGAGAGGGCCGCGC
Source organism: Planctomycetota bacterium (assembly GCA_016765095.1). Lineage (GTDB taxonomy): Bacteria > Planctomycetota > J058 > J058 > J058 > NORP233. The sequence continues at coordinate 17,695 of JAESQQ010000413.1, forward strand.
GCTGTTGCAGGATCTCGCGGTGCTCGCTCAGGTTTCGCTGCAAGAGCTGGTCGAGGCCGGAGTAGAGGGCTGTGAGAAAGGCTAGCGTCCCGATCCCGACCGCCACTGAGAGCGCGAGGAGGGCGGTCCGTATCGGCCGGGTCCAGAGGCCCTGAAGGGCCAAGGAGGCCAGGTGACTGGCCGTGGCCCAGCTCTGGCGGGAGTCACTGGAGGGGGCGAGGTTGGTCGCCTGCGGCTGCTCGCTGGGAGCGCTCTCGTCCGCGCTGACCCCTACGTCGTCCGCTGACCACGCGACGAGGCCGTCGCGGACCTGCAGTTCGCGGGCCCCTTCGTAGCGCAAAGAAGCCTCGTGGGTCACGAGGATCACGGTCAAGTCCGATCCCTCGTGGAGCTCTCGGATCAGCTCCAGGATTTCAGCGCTGGTCTGAGAGTCCAAGTTTGCCGTGGGCTCGTCGGCCAAGAGCAGGGCCGGCTCCGTGACGAGAGCCCGCGCTAGGGCGACTCGCTGGCGCTGTCCGGCCGATAGATCTCGGGCCGGGGTCGCGAACTTGGACTCGAGGCCAACCCGCTTGAGGAGGGCCTCTCCGCGGGTCCGCCGCTCGGGCGCGGGCACGCCCGCCAGGACGAGCGGCAGGCACACGTTGTCCAGCGCGCTCCGCTGGGGCTCCAGGTAGAAGGCCTGAAACACATAGCCCACGTGCCGATTGCGAAACCGAGAGAGCGCGCGGTCTGAGAGAGCAACTAGCTCCTGTCCCGCGACCTCGACCCGTCCTTCGCTCGGGGCGTCGAGTCCGCCGAGCAGGTTCAAGAGCGTCGTCTTGCCCGAACCCGAAGGGCCGCGAACGAGAACGAAGGATCCTCGCTCGACGCGCAAATCCACCCCCTGCAGCGCGTTCACGGCCAAGTCGCCGCTCCCGAAGCGGCGGGAGACCCCTTCAAGAACCAAGGCCGGGGGATCAGGGGGAGGGGGAG
>JAESQQ010000414.1 GCA_016765095.1 Planctomycetota bacterium
GGATCGCGAGGCCGGCCACGATCGCTCCTGCGGGGCCCCCTTTGCCGACGACTCGGCTCGCCGGAATCTGGGTCAGCGGTCGCTGGTGGAGGAGCGCGGCCCGGTTGGAAGGTCCCCAGGCGAGCATTTGGTCGTCGAGGTCGGACGTCGACCGCAGCGCGTCTGTCACCTCCTGGCAAACTCGCGAGAGGTCCTCCGCGCTCTGGCGCTTGTAGTTGACCGTGACGTGCTCCAGCTTGCCGAGCGGCGTCAGGATCAAGCGCTGGACTTCGTCTTCAGCTCGCTGTTTGGCGTGCAAGAGTTCGAGGGTCTCGAGGATGTAGGGGAGGTCCTCCCAGATTTGCTTGCCCTCTTCGAGGCTGTCGAAGGCCGAGGCACAGACTTTTTCGATCGTCTGTTCGGCCTCGTTGATCAGGCGTCGGCGGCTCCGGTCGGCGATCCAACTGCGGGGGTGCGCCTCGAGGGCCATCTTGTGCTGGAAGGCCTCCAAGAGCGCCTGGCGGGGCTCGGAGGAGACCGACTTCATGAGCGCTTCGAGCTGAGGCCCGATCTCGTCAATCAGGGCGTTGGTCGCCGCTGCCTTCGTCTCGTCGTCAGCGTCTGCTGCGAGGGCCCCCTCCACCCGGATGATCCCGGTGGCAATGTCGAGCTTCAGACCACGCGCCATAGCACTCTCCTATGGGGCAGAGTATCGCCGGAAATCTGTTTGGGTTCCATTGGACTCGTCGAACCAACACAAAAGGCCCGAGCCTAAACCGGAGGCCACGATTCTGAGAGGTCGCTCACGAGTCACGACTCTCCTTCGCCAGGACGGCGACCTCGCTCAGCATCGTGCTCCGCTTTACTAGGGTAGGGGTGTCGAAGGGGTCTGTCTTAGCTGCGTAGCAGGGCTCAGCCCCGAGTCCAACGCGTTCTCTGAGATTAGTAAACGGGGGCACACGATCGGGAGCGGTCACTGTCGACCGGCTCTTCTCTCGGCAACAGCCCTCCACGTGACCGCTCATGATCGTGAGCTCCCGTTTAGCGGGCGTAGATCTCGCAGGTGTCCTTGGGCGCGTTCATTGCCGCGTCGCGGCCACCGATCACGAGGATCGTGTTGGTTCCGGTGATCGGCACGACGCGGTGGTCGATCCGGCCTTCAGCCAGGGTCAAGTTGCCCTTCATGAGGTTGTTGAGCGCGTCGTAGATCTCGCAGAAATCCGTCTCGAGAGGCCCTTGCTGGGTCAGGATCGCACCGCCCACGATCAGGACGTCACCCGAGACGCCGATCTCGCCGACCTCGGTGTGCGTGGTCGGGATTGGCGTCGGGGGGTTGCCCGCCGTGGCAGGGGGGACGCTCTCGCCGATCTCTGGGCCAGCCTTGAACTGCCCCGTGGAGATCTCGAGGAGCTCGGTCGAGGACAGGTTTTGGAAGCGGGTGTCCCTGTTCGGACCGAGGTTCTCGCCTCCTGCGAAGTAGATGTTGCCGTCGCTCGCGAGGCGGGCCGAGCCGCTCAAGAGGACGCCGTTCTGGCCGTTGTTGCGCGTCGAGGCAGGACCTGAACCGAAGAGCCCGTTGGTCACGTTGTAGATCTCTCCTCCCGAGCTGAAGCTACCTGTTGATCCAGGCGATCCAATCATGACGGCTTGCGGTGAGACGCCGAAGATCGCAATTCCGATCGGCATTTGCTGTTGGGTCGGGGGAACCGCGTTGTCGAAACGTGCGCCGTTGACGACGATCACGTTCTGACCAAAGACGTGCATGTTGCCCCAGGTGTGGCCAGCCACGATCGCCTGAGCGCCGCCTTGGACAGAGGACCAAGTCCCTTGGCCTGTGTCGAAGATCTCAGCGCTCTGGAGCGCGGTCTTGGGTCCCTGACCGAACTGGTCCCAGCCGGCGGTGGCCAACACGGTGCCGTTGCTCAGGAGAGCTGCCATGTGCCAGTAGCGCGACGTCACCATTGGGGCTGGGGTCAGGGCGAAGAGGTTGGTGGTCGGGTTGAAGGTGTAGGTCGTGCCCAGGGCCTCTATGACGGGCGTGCTGTTGACGACCCGCTCAAAGCCCAAGCCTCCGCAGATCACGACGACGCCGGTCGGGGTCTTGGTCGCCGTGTGGAACTGACGGCCCGTGACGAACGTCCCCCCGGCCGGGTCGAGCATTTGGCCGCCGGTCGGCGTCGAGAGGGAGCTGACCGTGACCCAGGTGTCCGCTGCGGGGTCGTAGATCTCGTTCTCGGTGTGGAATCCACCGTTGGCGTCGACGCCCCCGGTCACCAGAATGGTCCCTGTGTCGAGGAGCGTGGCCGTGTGCCCCGCTCGAGCGCCCTCAGAGAGGGAGGCCGCTGCGGAGAAGGACCCGATGCTGACGGTCGTGGTCAGTCCGCTGCCAATGAAGGCCCCGGAAAAGAGCTTGGCTTGCGACGCCGGGTTGAGCCCGCCGCTTCCCGTATCGCACGCCGTCAGGACGGAGAGGAATCCGACCAACGAGAGTACGGCAACCGAGAGGGAGGCCTTTTTTGTGAGGTTCATGCGGTCGCTCCAAGGGACAAGCGCGTCCAGGGTCAGATTACCCCATCTCCCTAGACGCTCCAAACCCCTTACGACCTGCGTCCTGTTCAAGCGGGGGCCTAAGTCCTTTCCTGAGCGTCTCGCGCGATTGACTCCGAGGCCTCGGCTGCGACAGTGTGCGCCCTTCGCGCCGTCACGGGCCGCGGAACGCACCCGGGGCGGGATATGGCTGAGCTGCCGAAGACTTACGAACCTGAGACCTTTGAGGGCCGGATTGCCCAGCGTTGGCTGGACACCGAGGCCTTCGCGGCGGTCCCAGACGCGCGGACTCGGGACGAGCGCTACGTGATCATGATGCCCCTCCCGAACGTGACGGGGGCCCTGCACATGGGTCACGCCATGGACAACGTGTGCCAGGACCTCTTGATCCGGTGGCACCGGATGCAAGGCAAGAACACGCTCTGGCAGCCCGGCACCGACCACGCGGGGATCGCGACTCAGGCCGTGGTGGAGAAGCGCCTCAAGGAGCAGGAGGGCAAAACGCGCCACGACATTGGGCGCGAGGCGCTCGTGGAGCGGATCTGGGCCTGGAAGGACGAGTATCAGGCCCGGATCGTGTGCCAGCAGCGAGAAATGGGCTGCAGCGCCGATTGGGAGCGCCAGCGCTTTACCCGTGACGAGGTGTGCAGCGCGGCAGTGCGAGAGAGCTTCTTCCGTTTGTTTCGGGATCGACTGATCTTCCGGGGCCCGCGCCTGGTGAACTGGGACTGCCACCTCCAGACGGCCGTGGCCAACGACGAGCTCTATCACGAGACGGTGCAAGGCCATTTTTGGCACCTCCGCTACCCGATCGAGAATCCCGGCGAGGGGAATCCCGATCACGTGGTGGTGGCCACGACTCGCCCCGAGACAATGCTCGGCGACACCGCCGTGGCGACGCACCCCGACCCGGCCAAGGTGCTCGGTCGTCTGATCGAGAAGGCCCAGGCCAAGCTGGCCGAGGCCAGCGACAAGGACCGAGCAGACGCCCAGGCTGAGCTCGATCGGCTCGAGGCGCGGCGCGAGTCGCACTTGCCTGGGTTGCTCAAGCTGGTGGCCATGGCGAAGGCAGGCGCCACGATTCGGCTCCCGCTCATGGATCGCGAGATCCCGCTGATCCTCGACGAGTGGGCCAAGCCGGAGCTGGGCTCGGGCTGCGTGAAGATCACGCCGGCGCACGACCCAAACGACTACCAAGTGTGGCAGCGGCACCTCGAGATCGGCGCGATCAACATTCTCAGCGACGACGGAACCCTCAACGCGCACGCGGGGCCCTATCAGGGCGACGACATGTTCACGGCGCGCGACCGAGTGGTGGCGGATCTCGACGCGTTGGGCTTCTTGGCCGAAGTGGAGGATCGCGAGATCGAGATCGGGTTCTCGGACCGCTCCAAGACTGCGATCCAGCCCTACCTCTCGCAGCAGTGGTTCGTGCGAATGGAGGACGTGCCTGGCGGGGTGACCTGCGGGCAAGGAACCGACAAGGAGTTCAAGACCCCCGGTCTGGCGCAAGCTGCGATCGACGCGGCCGCAGGCGAGTGGACGTCCGCGTCCGGCCTCAAGGTGGACTTCCACCCCGACTCGGAGCGCTACCGCGGGACCTACATTGCGTGGCTGGCCGAGAAGCGCGACTGGTGTATCTCGCGTCAGCTCTGGTGGGGCCACCGGATCGCGGTGTGGTGGAAGAGCTACCCAGCGGGCGAGCGAGAGGCGCTGGCTGCGGCCGCGGCCGGGCTCCCAAGCGACCCCGAGCAACTGCAAGCCTGGATCAGCGACAACGACGGGACTCAGCACTCGATAGAAGAGGGCCTCGAGCTCGCGGCCAACCAGCCAGACCTAGGGCCCTTCGAATTGCAGATCTGCCTGCGCGGGGACGCCGCCGACGAGGCCCACGCCAAAGCCCTCGAGGCGCTCGGCCTCGAGCGTGACCCGGACGTGCTCGACACCTGGTTCAGCTCGGCGCTCTGGCCTTTCTCGACGCTTGGCTGGCCGGATCCGCCCCGGGCCAAGATCCTCGAGGGCCAGCGCCCGCTCGGCGCGAGCGCCGACGCGGAGAGCTCGCTCGACTTCTACTACCCAGGCTCGTGCCTTGTGACCGGTCGGGACATTCTGACCCTCTGGGTGGCCCGAATGGTGATCCTGGGGCTCTACAACCTGGGCGACCTCCCCTTCACCGACGTGTTCTTGCACGCCAAGATCCTCGACGGCAAGGGCGTGACCATGTCGAAGAGTCGTGGGAACGGCGTGGACCCAGTGGATATCTGTAATCGCTACGGGACCGACGCCATGCGCTACGTGATCTGCGACATGCAGACGGGCATGCAAGACGTGCGGCTCCCGGTGCAGGCGACGTGCCCGGGCTGCCAAGGCGAGGTGGAGCTCTCCAAGGCCAAGCGCGGCCGGACCAAGGACGGCTCACCCAACCTGTTCAGCTATCTCTGCACGGACAAGAAGTGCGGCGTGGAGTTCGGCGTGGTGGAGGGGCCCTTGACCGAGGGGCTCGTGATCGCGCCGATCTACAGCGATCGGTTTGAGGAGGGCAAGAAGTTCTGCAACAAGCTCTGGAACACGGCGCGCTTCGCGTTCATGAACCTCGGCGAGGAGCTGAGCTTTCAGCCGCTCTCGGCTGAGGACTTGCTCTCGGAGGATCGCTGGATCCTCTCCAGGCTGAGCAAGACGATCCGGACCGTGGGGGGCCACCTCGAGGCCTACAACCCTTCGGCTGCGATCGGGACGGCCCGCGACTTCTGCTGGAACGAGCTCTGCGATTGGTATCTGGAGTTGATCAAGCCCCGGATGAAGGACGAGACCCAGGCGCCGGTGGCGCGTCAGGTGCTCGCGACCGTGCTCGATCAGGTGCTCCGGCTCCTGCACCCCTTCGTGCCCTTCGTGACGGAGGTGATCTGGGAGCAGTTGAACGGATTGGCTCCCGAGCGCGGGATCGAGGCGGCCTTGCCGGCCAGCGAGGGCTGCATTAAGGCTGCGTTCCCGGTGCCCCACCCCGGTTGGGAGGGCGACGCGCTCGAGGCGGAGTTCACGCGGCTCCAGGAAGTGATCCGCAAGCTGCGCGACGTGCGGAGCAAATACAACGTGCCGCCCAAGAAGGCTCTCCCAGGCGCGATCGAGGCCAGCGGAGACGCCTTGGCGAGCTTCGAGCGGCTCGGCCGTCACGTGAGCAACCTCGTGAACCTGAGCTCGCTCGAGGTGGCCGAGAGCTTGACGGCCCCGGAGAACTCCGCCACGAGCGTGGGCGGCGGAGCCAAGCTCTACCTGGGCGACGTGCTCGACCCAGCCAAGGAGCGAGTGCGCCTCGGGAAGGAGCGGGAGCGCCTCAGCAAGGCGGTCACCGGGATCGAGAAGAAGCTCGGCAACGAGCGCTTCGTGGCCAAGGCCCCGCCTGAGGTGGTCGAGGCTGAGCGAAAGCGGTTGATTGACTACAAGGGACAACTCGTGGCCGTGGAAGAGGGCCTGGCCGGATTGGCCTGAGCTGAGCAAGCGCTGCGGATCAGGGGCCTCGACTGCGGGGAGGGGTTTACCCGGGTTTACAGCTCCTGAGGTAGCGACGGCTAAGTGCGCGGGAGGCTCCAGAGAGGCCGAGCGGCAAGGTCTGGGGGCTGGGCGGGGGTA
>JAESQQ010000415.1 GCA_016765095.1 Planctomycetota bacterium
CGCGAATTAAGCGAGGAGCGGCTCAACCTCGAAGTGCTCGCAGAAGAGGACGCGGACGCCGCCCATGCGACCCTGACGAAGCTGCACGGCATCGGGCCATGGACCGCCGACATCTATCTGCTGTTCTGTCTCGGTCACGGCGATGCATGGCCGGCGGGGAAGCCCCTCCAGCGCGATCTGAAGCACGGCCCGGGCCACGGCCAGCCGGCCCAACTTGGCCCAGCGAGAGGCTAGATCGAGAGCCGCTGGGGCATCTCCCTTGAGAGCCGCCCGCATCACCTTTTGGACCTCGGCGTCATTGTGGGAGAGAGGGCCCAGGGCGAAATCCCGCAAGTCAGAGACGACCTGCGAGCGGAGGGCGAGGCGAGCCATCCCCGTGCGAACCCGCTCCTTCGGATCCCCAGGGACGAAGATCGGCCCGTCCCAATCGCGGAGCCGAGGCCGCGGGAGCTTGGCGAGTTCGGCCTCTAAGGTCTGGAGGACCTCCCAAGCCTCTTCCATCGTGGGAGCGTCCTTCTGGCCGATCCTCTCGAGCCCGTGGAGTTTATCCGCCGGCCACCAAGCGCGATTGATGGCAGTTTCCACCTCCTTCAATCGACCCGGCGCCCATTTCAAGTCGAGGTCTTTGAGCGGGAGGCCCGGCCGAAGGACCCGAGGCTGACCGAGGCGGGCGACCGCGAGCGCCAGCCGAACGTGGAGGACGGGATCGGGAGGAGACGCCTTCCCCAAAGTCTGGACGAAGTTCCGCACGGCGAACCCGTCGCCCTCCAGGCTAGCCCGCATGAAGTGCACGGCCGCCATGGGATCTCCGTCCCGGAGCGCCTTCCCCACCTCGCGCCGCTCGCCAGGCTTCATGGGCGGCAAGCGCGCAGCCTCTCGCGCGAGGACGCGGAGAGTCAAGGAGTGGGGGACCCAGGCGTGCAGATGTCGGGACGTGGCGTTGCCCGAGGGCCTGCTCCCTGGAGTGGCGGCGGGAGGCAGCCCGGGTGGCTCACCGTAGGCGGGCGCCGAGCCCCCGAGGAGACCGGCGTCCGCGAGGTCTCCGCTGATCGCCTCGAAGTAGAGCGCCCGCGCCTCGGGGACCGTGGGGATCGGGGAGGTGGGGTAGTTGATCCCGAACTGCTCGAGCGGAGCCTTCGCCTTGCGGTGCTTCCCGGCCAACACGAAGAACGCCAACTGCTCGGGCGTGTATTCGACTTTCCCCATCTTCGACACTGTCTCGGAGGTGGGGCCCCGGCCCAGGTTGCAATAAGTGTGGCCGAGGTCTTTCGTCCCCTCCTCAGCGATCAGGTAGAGCAAGAGTCTTCCGGTGATCTCTGACTTCATGAGTCCACCGCTTCCATCGACGAGGTGCATCGCGAAGTTCCGAAGCTCCCTTAGGTTTCCCTGGAGGGCCAGCCGAGCTGCCACGAACGCGTCTTCAGCCATGTGGTGATCGCTGGCGTTCCGGACGCCTCCCCGAAGCTCCCCTGGCAGGGAAGCCGTCTCCACGATCACGAGGAGGTCCCAGCAGCGAGTCGAGAGATCCCCCAGCGCGCGCAGGACGCGCGCCCGATTGGACTGAGCGCCCTGGGTCCTTCGAGGGAGCCCGCTGGGCGGTCCCGTCTCCGATCCGAGCGCTTTAGCCCGTCGCCCTAGCGTCTCCCAATCGCCTGGTAGAGCCTCCCCCTCTCCAAAAGTGGCGGCCACGCGTAGGAGTTCCGACGTCGGCGCCCTGGAATCTTGGAGGTAGACCGCCTTCAGTCTCTCGAGAGGATCCCCCCAGCCGAGCGAAGCGGAGTGGAGCACGAGCCACTCTGACAACACCGGCTGGTGGGGGATCCGAGCAGGGACAAAAAGGTGCCGATCCTGCAGTCCTATGACGATAGCCTTGACGACCGAGTTCCGCTCCGGGCGCCTTTCTAGAGCCTGGAAGCAACGAATCAGGTGCTGCCTTAGAGGCTTGCGCGGCTTCCTCAAGTCGGAATCCTTATCGAAGCCCGGGACGGCGTGAGTCCGCAGACCGCGAGCGCTCCAAGCGATCGGGGCCAGGGTCGGGTAGCGAGCCAGGGTCCGGGCCACGCCGCGAAGCTCGCCGGAAGTCAGCCCACGTTTGGTGGCTCGCCGGGGCCAGCGAATCGGCGGAAGCGCCCACGGATCCCGCCGGCGCAGATTGACCCCAGGTGTCGGCCTCAGGCTCGGCGACGGAGTCGGCTCCGGGGTTGGCGTCGGCGTCTCGTCCGGGCGACTGGAGCTCGCGAGTGAAGTCGGCGACTCCTCACTCGCGGCCTCACCAAACACGCCGCCCGCGAATGCGCCCAGGAGTCCGAGCAGGGCCACGGCCAGAACCAGAGGGAGTACCCGCTTGGCCCCCGCCCTTGTTCCTCGTCCCGCAAGCTGGGCTGCGAATTCAAGGGCGCTCTGGGGCCGATCGGCTGGGTCCTTGGCCAATGCGCCCAGGCAGGCGGCGCGAATCGCGCTCGGGACGCTCGCCGGGAGGGGGCGCGGAGGCGTGCCGACCACGGCACTCAGCACGGACAAGACTGGACCGGGCCCGAAAGGAGGGTGTCCAGAGAGCATTTCGTAGAGGACCGCCCCCAGTCCATAGACGTCCGCCCGGACATCGGCCCGGAGCCCCTCGGCCTGCTCCGGCGACATGTAGGAAGGAGTCCCCAACAGCGCGCCGCTCTGGGTCAGCGACTGACGGTCGGCGACCCGCGCGATCCCGAAGTCGGTCAACTTGGGCGTCCCGTCGGCGCTGAACAAGACGTTCGCCGGCTTGAGATCGCGGTGGAGGATCCCTGCCTCGTGGGCCGCCGCGAGCCCGGCGGCGAGCGCGCAGATCGTCGCCGCCGCCACATTCGGTGCGAAAGGCCCCTTCTGCAGCCGCTGCGAGAGATCGCCCCCAGGGCAGAGCTCCATCACGAGGCAGAGCTTCCCGCGGTCTTCGAACTGGCTATGGACCGTGACCACGTTCCGGTGACCCGAGAGCTCCGCCATGGCCTGGCCCTCTCGGCGCGCCCGCTCGACCGACTCGGGATCCTCTGTCAGGCCGATCGTCTTGAGGGCGTATTCTCCGCCGAGTTGAAGGTGGCGAACTCGATAGACCTGCCCCATTCCCCCCGCGCCGAGGGAGCCGAGCAGCTCGTAGGGGCCGAGCCGATCGCTCACGGAGCCGCGGCTTGGGGCGGCTGCCCCTCGGGTTTGGAATCCCCCCCATCAGGCGCGTCGGAGGAGGGGACGCTCGTGGTGGCACCTCTCCCGGGCCGTTCGTCGGTGGCCGAGGCGTTCGCGCCGAGCTGAATCAAGGCGTTTCGGAGGTCGCGAATCCGGTCCCGCAGGCGGCGAATGTCGCGGTCGCCGCTCTCACCGCGCGCCTCTTCTCCCCGCGCGAGGTGCCACTTGCGAAACGCGAGTTCGACTTGAGTCCGGCGCAGCGCGCGTCGCAATCGGTACGCCACCCAGCCGAAGCGAAGCCCGCCCAACTCGTAGCGGATCCGCCCCAAGGGCTCGTAAAAGCTGTCGAGCTCGACGCGCTCCACGAACCCCTTCTCGATCTCCTCGCTCAAGTAAGTGGTCAAGACTCGCCGCTCCCGGCGAGTCGCCCACGCGTAAGCCGAGACAAACACCGCTAGCCCGGCGCCTCCGAGTAGGACGGCGTTGCTGAGCAGGCTCAGCAACCCGCGCCCACGCAGCGCCCCGCCGAGGTAGACCGAAGTCGCGTTCCAGGCAACGTGGAGCGAGATCGCCGCGAGGAGACCCAAGAAGGGATAGAGGAGACGGTATCGACTGCCCTTGTGCGCCGCCCGGAGGAGACCGAGCCCAGCACCTGCGAGCGCGGTGTAGATAGGGTGCCCGATCAGGGCGTTAACCACGATCCGATAACTCCCAAACACCCAGAGCGCCTGCTCGCCCTCTGCGAGGAAGCGAACGTTGTAGGCGCAGTTCTCGACGAGGGCGAACCCGAGCCCACTCGCGGCGCCGAGGATCAAGCCCTCGAGGAGGTTGTCGAACTCGTCGTGGAGGATCCAGAACAGAACCAGGATCGCGAGCCACTTGGCGACCTCCTCGACGAGGGGCGCGATCAAGATCGCGGTCCAGGTGTAGGCCTCACCCGAGCCGACGAAGGCCGCCACCGCATCGCGACCCAGTCCATTGAGGACGATCGAGAATCCACAGCCGACTGCGCCCCCCCAGACCGCGCACGCGATCAGGTTCGGCCAGGGGACCTGGCCGTTGCGGTCGAGGAGCTTGCAGAACAGGAGGTAGGGGATCGCGGGCAAGAAGCCGAGCCCAGTCGCGAGGAGCAACCCGGCCGGGTGCGCCTGGAAGGCTGGCCAAGCCACGATCCGAATCAAGAGCGCGAGCCCAATCAGTCCCAAGGCCCCCACGACCCCAAAGAAGTAGAGCCGTCGCCGCTTGATCGAGAACCGGGCCCCTCCCTCGGCGTCCTTGAGGAGGGTCACAAACGTGCTCCCCGCCGCGTGTTCGAGGTCGAGCAAAGTCTGACCCGAGTGGAACCGCCCCTTGCTGTCGTAGCCTGCGAGGGTGGGGGGGCCGGCGAGGTTGGGGGCGTTCGGTGTAAACGCGTCGGGTGGGGCGGGGTCGTCCTCCCGAAGGAAGGTGACCCGGGTCTCGCCAAGGAGGAGCTCGTCTCCTGGCTCGAGCTTGCGCTGGGCCCCCTCCTTGAGGCGTCGTTTCCCGACCAGGCTCCCGTGCTTGCTCAGGTTAAGGAGCTGCCAGGCCCCGCCTTCCCAGAGCAAGACCGCTTGGGTCCGCGACATCGTCGAGTCAGCGAAGCGGAGGTTCGCGTCGTCGTCGCGCCCAATTCGGAGCCGCAAGGACTGATCGCCCAGAGCCTGAGGAAGGGGAATCGTCCGCCCCGTATCCACGCCCGTCTCAACCCGCAAAAAGTGCACGGGGGATCTTACGAGACCCGCTGCGCCATTCCCCCTCGACGTCCTCAACACAAGGTGAGGAGGTATCGTCGGGTCCTGTGTTCTCCCCCCTCAAACACCTCCGCGAGAGCGGCGAGGCCTTCGCCGCGAACTGGATGCTGGGCCTCCTGGCTGGGCTCCTGGGCACGATCCCAGTCGCCGGGACGATCGTCCTCACCAGTTGGCAGGGGATCGTTGGCCGAAGCGCCGGTCAAGGCGAATCGGCCGAACTCGCTCACTTGCTCGACACGACCCAAGCCCTTGAGCGAGCCCAACCTGGGTTTGGGGTCTTGGTCGCGGCCGCGTTGGTGAGCGCCTTGGCCTCGTTCTTAGGGGTCGTGGGCCTCGTCGTGGCCCTCGGCTCGAGCGTGGGGCTGTTCTTCATTTGCGGCGCTTGCGGGTTCGCGACTGGGATCATGGCTGACCGACCGACCCTCTCGTTCCTGAGCGCGATTCAGACGGTCGGAGCGTTCAGCAAGCAGCACCCCGCGGAGATGTTCAAGCTCCTGACGGTCTGCGGAGGTGTCGCCGCGTTGGGCAGCGTGGCGTGCGGGGTCGGGTTGCTGGTCAGCGTGCCCGTCGCGGCGGGCGCCCTCTACCTCGCGGGACGAGAGGTCAACGTCGAGCTCGAGACGACGGCGGCCGCTGCGGGAATCGAGCTCCGCTGAGGGAGCTACCAGTACTTCTCGCTCGTGAAGTGACCTGGACGACGCGGCCTGTTTCGCTCGAGGCCTCGAGCCTCCAGGAGAGGTCGGAGGTCAGCCACCATCGCCGGGTTTCCACAGAGGAGGACGTGACTCGTGGCGGGCGCGAGGGCCAGCCCGGCCGCTGCCTCGAGCGCGCCTGACTCGAGGGCGGTCGTGACTCGGCCCGCGCAGCCGCCGGGAGGTGGCTCCTCGCGGCTCACGACGGGGATCCAGCGCAGATCGCGCCCGAGGGCCTTGGCCCGCGCGACGAGCTCCTCGCGGTAGGCGAGGTGAGCGCGCTCCCGAACGCCGTGCACGACGACGAGGGTCCCAAAGCGCTCCCAGACCTCGTCTGCGCGGAGCATGCTGACGTAAGGCCCGAGGCCGGTGCCTGTCGCGACGAGCCAGAGCTCGCTGGCGGCTGGGATTCGCGAGAGGACGAAATGACCTTGGGGGACGGTGTCGAGGAGCACCTCGTCCCCCGGCGCGAGCGCGAACAGGCGAGGGGTCAGCGCGCCGTCGGGGACCTCGACGAGGAAAGTCTCTGGGGGCTCCCCCGGCGCGGAGCTGAGGGAGTAGCTCCGCGCGATCCGGTCTTCCCCCTCGCCGGGGAGCGCCAAGCGCACGAACTGGCCCGGCGCAAAGGAGAGCCCCGGTCCTTCGAGGCGCAGGGTTCGCAGCCCTGGAGCCCAGGTCGTCCAGGCGGCAATGCGGCGGGGCGAGAAGTTCACCCGAGTAGGTTCCCACGTCGCGCCCGGCCAACCAGCCCCCGCGTGGAGCCGCCCGTTCGTGGCGCGCTTCCGCCCGAATTGCCACCCTCCTAGGTGAGGCTCTCCCCCTACATGCTCGTGATCGGTCTGCTCGCTACGGGGTGCGCGAGCGAGCCGCTCGACACGGACCCGGAGATCAACTGGATCGAGCTCCTCGACGCGGGGGGTCCGCCCGTGGTCCGCGAGGGCTCCTTCGAGGCTGAGGCCTTCACGGGCGAGGCGCTCCGGTTTCGACAGATTCCCACGGCCCTCGAACTCTTAGAGGCCTACCGCTACAAGAACGCGCACCGGCTCGCGGGACCGACGGGGCAGTGGCCGACGATCCCGCTCCCAACCGGACACGCGCTCCCCGATCCGCGCTATCCGATCCGAACCCTGCTCGGCTGGAGCTACGAGCCGAGCTACGTCATCGTCCGCGAGGCAAACGCCTTGATCATGCGTACGTCCAAGGGGAGCCGAGTCGTCCCCCTCGATCCCGACAAGCCGATCGGCTGGCCCGACGACGGCAGTCGGCGCCAGCGACGCGAGCGAAACGCGTTCTTGCGCTCCTTCGACCGCGACCACGAGGCCCTTGAGGTCGATCCGAAGATCGCCCCCTAGGCAGACACTCCGTGCGCCCTTCGCAGATAGGTCGATACCCGATCACGGGGACCCTGGGCCAGGGCGGCTCGGGGGTGGTCTATGCGTCTGTGCACCCTGAGTTGGGTTGGCCGCTCGCGATCAAGGTCCTGTTGGCGGACCCGACTGGAGACAGGACTCGGGTGCTGCGCCTCCAGCGCGAGGGCCAAGCCCTCGCGCAACTCGAGCACCCGAACGTGGTCAAGATCGTGGACGCGGGCGAACAGAACGGTGTCCCCTGGGTCGCCATGCGGCGGATCGAAGGCCAGACCCTAGAGGAGCGATTGCGCTTCGGCCCGCTCCCGCCCGACGAGGTCGTCCAGGTCGCTCACCAGCTCTGTAGTGCCCTCCAGGCCTGTCACAAGCTCGGCCTGATCCACCGAGACCTCAAACCCGAGAACCTGATCCAGACTCCAGCTGGGCAGACGATCTTGACGGACTTTGGGCTGGCCAAGGACACCGAGGTCGAGGCCTCGGTCCTGCTCTCCAAGACCGGTGGGCTGATGGGCACACCTGGCTACTGGGCCCCGGAGCAGGCTATCGGGGACGGTGCCCAGGCGACTCCAGCGACCGATATCTACGGGCTGGGCGCCACGCTCTACGCCCTCCTGACCGGGCGCCCTCCAGTCGTTGGCGCGACCCTGTCCGAGATCCTGGTCGCGACTCGGGAGGTCACCCCAGATCCGCCCAGCGCGCTCGCAGGCGAGGTTCCGGCCTGGCTCGATCGCGTCGTCCTGCGCTGCCTCGCCAAGGCGCCCGAGGCGCGCTTTGGGTCTGTGGCGGAGCTGAAGCAGGCGCTGCTCGGCGAAGGCAGTCTTCGTCGTCCTCGCAAGACACGCTGGATCGCCTTGCTGGCGCTCGGCCTGGTGGGAGCGGCGACGCTCGGAAGGGTCTACTTCTTGCGCGACGCGCCGACGACCCAGGCGCCCGAGCTGAGCGCCAAAGAAGCTCTAAAGTTGGGCCGAGCCGCCCTCAAGAGCGAGGCCTACGCCGAGGCGAAACGCTTGTTCCTCCTCGCAGCGAAGGGGGGCGAGACCAAAGCCATGCTCAACCTAGGCCGGATCTACGCCAACGGATATGGCCTCGCGAGCGACGAGCGCCAGGCCGTCGAGTGGGTTCGTCGCGCAGCGGACGCTGGGGACGCCGCGGGAATGAGGATCCTTGGAGACGCCTACTTGGAGGGGGCAGGCGTCCAGGAGAACGGGCGGGAGGCCGTCTCTTGGTGGGAAAAGGCGGTGAAGGCGGGAGACAGGAAGGCGTTGAACAGCCTGGGAAATGCTCACTCCCTAGGCGAGGGAGTCGAGCGAGATCGCGCCAAGGCAGCAGTCTTCTACGAGCAGGGGGTCGAGGCCGGGGATGTGCTGGCTATGGGCAACCTCGGAGTCTTCTATTTCCTCGGCCGAGGAATCGCGAAGGACACCTCGCGGGCCGCAGCCCTCTTTCGCGAGGGGGCCGAGGCGGGGGACCCCTTCTGCATGGGCTATCTGGCCTCGCTCTATGAGAGCGGAGACGGGATCGCCAAAGACGCGCCCGAGTCGGTCAAGTGGAGCCAGCGCGGGGCTAGAGCGGGCGACGCACACTCAATGGGGATCCTGGGCAATCACTACTACAAGGGCAGCGGGGGCCTCGAGGGCGACCCCGCCGAGGCCACGCGGTGGTATCTGAAGGGGGCGAAGGCCGGTGGCCAGATCGCGATGTTCAACCTCGGCTGGAGCTACGAGTTCGGGGGCGAAGTCGAGTTGAATCTAGGCCTGGCGCTGAAGTGGTATCGACTGGCCCTCAAGGCGGGAAATGCCCGGGCTATGGGCCGGCTGGCCGACGCCTATCTGCATGGCGAGTTGGGCTGCAAACGCGATCCCGAGCGGGCGGTGGATTTGTATCGAAGGGGAGCCGAGTTGAGCGACCCGAGATCCCTGCTCGGCCTCGGCTTCGCCCACCAGGAGGGCTATGGCCCCTTTGAGCCGAACCGGGTCGAAGCGGGCAAGTGGTATCGGAAGGCCGCCGCGAAGGGAGTCCCCGCAGCCATGACGAACCTCGGCGGCCTCTACTCACGAGGCGTGGGCGGCGTGAAGCAGGACTTCGTCGAGGCCTGCTTCTGGTTCCGCAAGGGCGCCCAGGCCGGAGACCCGCTGGGAATGACGAACCTCGGGCTCCACTACGCAAACGGCAAGGGCGTCGAGCGCGACTTCGTGAAGGCGAACGAGTGGCTGGAGAAGGGGGCGCTCGGGGGGAACGCGCAAGCCATGCGTTTTTTGGGTGTGCTCTACAAGCACGGCTGGGGCGTCACGCTAGACCGAGCCAAGGCTGCCTCGTGGTTTCGAAGAGCCCTCCAGGCGGGTTACGAGGCCGCGCAGGCGGACCTCGACCAGCTCGCCACCGAAGATCGATAGCCTGGACCAAGAGGGCGCTGCGAGAGGCCTGAAAGATCCGCCTCAAGTCTCCCTTCTCAGGGGCATGACCAAGACCGCGAGCCCGCCCCGATCCCGACGCTCCACCCTTTGCCCCTTCTGCCGCGAGCGTCTCGGCGAGGAGGGCGACTGTCAGACCTGCGGCGCGGCGCGCGATCTCGTCCCAGAGCCTGGGCCGATCAAGAGTCAGCGAATCAGGCTCGAGCACCAGGCCTGCGGGCGCTTTGGCCTCCGGGGCCGGCACACACCCACAGGCGACCTGATCCGGCTGACTTACTCGAGCGACGGAGGGACCAACAACACGCGGCTCCGAATCGGCCAGCGGACCCCGCTGCTCGAAGAGTTGGACAGCGTGCTCCCCGTCAAAGTCCGGCGCGGAGCGCTGAGCGGAGTGTGGGAGAGCGGCCGACTCCGAGTCGCCCAACGCGTGACCCTCGTTGGGGGGCCGACGACGCAGGTCCCAGACACACTGCGCGTCGACTACCTCGTCTGGAATCGCGGTCGCGGGCGGCGGAAGGTCGGGCTCCGAGCCATGGTCGACACCTTGATCGGAAGCAACGACGGGGTCCCCTTCCTGGTCCCGGGCCGACAAGGTCTGGTCCACCTCTCCGAGGATTACCTGGCTCCCGTTCCTCCCTACATTCAAGCGATCGAGCGCCCGGACCCCACCGACCCCGGCGCGATCGTGCACCTGACGCTTCGCGGCGGGGAGGCGACCCCGCCCGATCGGCTCGTGATCGATCACTGGCCTGGCAGCCAGGGGAGCTACGAGTTCTTTCGCGGCAAGGGGAAGAGCTGGGGACGGGACAGCGCGGTCGGCCTCTACTGGGACCTGGAGCTAGCCCCCGGAGAGGTGCGCCGCTGCACGTATCTCTACGGGTTGGGGGGAATGTCTAGCCTCGCGAGCGGGAACGCGCGCATGTCGCTGACGGTCCCCAAGGTCGTCGCCCCGGGCGAGCCCTTCTTCCTGGCGGGTCGAGTGTTCGGCGCCGCCAGAGGGAGCCGAGTTCGCTTGGAGGGACCCGCGAGCCTCTCCAGCGAGGACGCGCTCGAGCAAGTCGTCGAGATCGACGAGAGCGCGGCCTTCGCGTTCGTCGGCTGGGACCTGAGCTGTAGCAAGTCAGGCAAGAAGTCGCTGCGGGTCGTGCTCCTTGGCCCAGACGACAGCGAGGAGACGACCGAGACGGTCTCGGTCAGCGTCAAGAAGCGCTAGTGGGGTGTCAGGAGGCGATTTTCTCAGTTGCGCCGGCATCGTCGTCGCTGGCAAGGCGCGAGGAGCGGAGCTTACCGGGCGTAAGTAACCGACGAGCAACGCTGCCAGCGGCGA
>JAESQQ010000416.1 GCA_016765095.1 Planctomycetota bacterium
CCCAAGGTGTGGTTTTCTGAGGCTCGCGCTCGGACGGATCCAGCGCAGCTTGACGTAGAAGCGCGCCGTCCCGACGGTCACAAACAGGTTCGCCCTGCTCTCGTTGATCCCGAAGGCGGCAAGGAGGTCTTCGAACTCAACCGGCAGCCAATCGAACCCCGGAGCCAACCAGACTCGTGAGTGCCTCCATCCGACGAGTGGGTTTTGCATATTTAGACCTCCAGGGACAAAACAAGGCGAGACCGTTCAGCGCGGCCAGAGTCGGTTGGTCAGTGGCTGGGAACAGCCCTCGCTAGGCCCGAGCCGCCGCCTTGCGAAACAACACGAACCACTGCTCCGAGACCCCAGGGGCGCTGCAGCGCCGCGCCACGGGCTCGAGCCCCACCCGGCGTGCGATCGCAGCGATCACTCGCCAAGGACGGCTTCGGCGGTGCCCAGGGCGCTCGCGCCTCCGTTGCTTGAACCACCGGCGGAGATTCTGGAGCGCGAAGGTGTCGAAGTAACTCACGAGGACGTGGCCGCCTGAGACCCGGGACAGCTCCGACAAGCAGCGCTCCACGGTGCTTTCGTCCGGAAGATGGTGGAGAAAGCGAACGCTCACGACCAAGTCGAAGTGACCGTCTGGGAAGGGGAGGTTCTCGATGTCCCCCTCGTGGACCTCGGCCACTCCGTCCACTCTCTTCACGTGCTCCAACATTGCAGGAGACAGGTCGAGGGCGGTCACGCGCTTGGAGAGAAAGAGCCCGGTCATGCGGCCGGTCCCGCAGGGGGCGTCTAGCACGGTCTGAAATGGCTCGCAGGAGGCGGCCAGGGCTCCCACTATCTGTCGCTCGCGACGATCTACCCTCGGGGCAAAGCGTGTCGTGGCGTAGTTCTCGGCGACCGCTCGGTCATACTTCGAACGCGCTGGGTAGTCAGGGTCCATGTCTCGATCGACTCTCAGATTGGATCTCGGGGTCGGGGCAGGCGAATTGAGAGAAGCCTGCTCGAGGTGGCCTAGTGCAAAGTAGAGACCGGACGGGTGGCGCACCGCGGAGTCGGAGTTAGGTGAGCCCCTTCGCTAGTTTCTGCAAAGCCGGTGCAGATTCTGCAAGGATCCAGTTGGCCCCAGCCGGCGTTACGAATCGTCGTCCCAAGCGATCCCGCTCTCCGCCGAATCGACGCCCCTTGGCTCTGGGCCCCGTCCTCGCGCTGTCCTGCGGCAGCGGGCCTGCGCGGAGGGAGAGCGGGCGAGACGCCTGAGTTCGCGCCGAGCGCCCCGACTTCCGATCGGCCCGCGGCGTGCTCCAAGTCAGCCATGACTGCTGTTGCTCCCGCGCTCGCTGAACTTCAGATCGCTCCCTGCCCCGCCCGGGGGCCCCTGACTCGAGTTCTCTGTCTACTCGGCTGGAGAGTCCGCCCTTCGTCTACTCGGCTGGAGAGTCCGCCCTTCGCTTCGTGAATCGATCCAAGAGGAATTCCCATGATCATCATTGACGCACTCGCTGTCCTGGCCCTGTTCGGAGCCATGCTCCTGCGAGCCTGCTACTGGCTGATTCAGGTGGTGCACACCAGCGCCGATCCGCTCCGAGAGGTCCCCTTCCTCGACTAAGTGGTTCGGACGAGCGCAACCCATTTCGCGCCCCCAAAGACGTGGCGCGAAGAGGCTCGAGGAGGCCCAATGGTCTCGTGGACGAGGAAGCCAAAGCAGAGCAAGGGGGTTGGGGCCGGTTCGCCCTGCGCCACCCCGGTCTAGCGCTCGCCGTCGTCGCGCTGACGTCGCTCGCGTGTCTCGCGCTCCTTGTCGCGGGGCAGACGATCGAGGGCGCCCCCCGGCTGATTGTCGACACGCGGCTCGAGCTCTTGCTCCCCCAGCGGGACGAGCGTCTGGCGGACTACCGAGAGTTCTCGGACGCGTTTGGGGGCGACGACCGCCTCGCCGTCGCGCTCCTCGAGACGAAGGCCGACGTGTTCTCGGAGGAGTTCCTGCTCCGCGTCCACAGATTCAGCGAGGCCTTGGCCGCCGACACCCTCGTCGAGGGAGGACGGCTGATCTCGCTGAGCCACGTGACCTACACCCGCAGCGAGGGAGGCTGGCTCGACGTCGCACCGCTCTTTCGACCGGGCGAGCAGTGGGACCCAGCCCCGATTCGCGAGGCCTTGGCTGGACACCCGCTCTACGTCGACCGCGTGGTCGGGCGGGGCGGGGACGCGGTCGCGTTCCTGATTCCCCTTGAGCCCACGGCCGACACGCCAGCCAACCGCGCGCTCCTGACGGCGCGCCTCGAAGAACGCTTCGCCGCCTTCGCCCAGGAAGGCGAACGGGCCTGGCTGGACGGAGTCGTCGTCACGCGGCCTCGAATCCTGCGCCTTGTTCGAAGCGACATGAAGCGGATCTTCCCGGCCGCGGCCCTCGTGTTGCTCCTCGTGACCGCCGTCTGGTTTCGCGACGTCCGCGCGACCCTCATGACGCTCGGCGTCGTCGTCGGCTGCGTGGTGTGGACCCTGGCCAGCATGGCGCTGCTCGGGATCCCGCTCAGCTTGATCTCGGCCTCGGTGATTCCTGTCCTGCTCCTGGTGGCCGGCGTGGGCGACTCCGTGCACTTGATCTCCGCCTACCGACGAGCCCGCCGCGAGGGCCTCACAGCCCCTCAGGCCTCAGGGGCCGCCGTCGACCAGACCCTCGGCCCCTGCCTCCTGACGAGCCTCACGACCGGGGCTGGGTTCTTGGCGCTCCTGACGAGCGACGTGCCGCTCGTGGCTCAACTTGGGCTCCCGCTCGCGATCGGCGTGTTCCTCGCGTTCTGGATCACCTTCCTCGGACTCCCGCCGCTCCTCGCGCGCGGTTGGGTGAGCGAGGGCTCGGCCAAGGCAG
The DNA here is from genome assembly GCA_016765095.1 of Planctomycetota bacterium. Classification (GTDB taxonomy): domain Bacteria; phylum Planctomycetota; class J058; order J058; family J058; genus NORP233. Next base: position 2,855 of record JAESQQ010000416.1, read on the forward strand.
CCTGGGGCGAGGCCGCCGCGAGCTGGATCGAGGCTCGAGTCGTCGCGCGTCCCAAGCTCTGGGTCGGAGGTGGGCTGCTCGCGATCGCAGTGTGCGCGCTCGGGCTGACCCAGCTCCAGGTTGAATCGCGCATGCTGGGCGACTTCGACGCGGACCACCCACTCCGAGCAACACGGGCCCACTTCGAGCAGCACCTCGGGGGAGTCTCAGCCCTCGAGGTCTACGTCCGCCCGGCGCCAGGCGCGACCTGGGCCACGGGCCAAGCGGAGGGCGAACTCCCGACTCGGCTCTTGGAGCGAGACGCCCTGGAGGGGATCGCCTCGCTCACGAGCGCGCTGCGGAGCCCGGCTCTCCGGGAGCAGGGGGTGCTCGCGGTGCTCTCGCTGAGCGACTTCTTGATCGACATGCACTACGTGCTCGAAGAGCGCGACCCCAAAGCGCGCGTCCTCCCCAAGAGCAAGGCCGCCGCGGCGCAGTTCCTCCTCCTCTACGAGGGAGCGTCGCCTCAGGACCCAACGACCGACGTCCTCCACCCCGATCGAGACCGGCTTCGGATTCAAGTTCGAATCCGCAACCTCGCGACCCCTGAGTTCTTCGCCCTCGCCGAGGCCGTCGAGGCCGAGGCGCGCGCGACTCCCGAAGGACCTCGAGCCGGTCGTGACGGGGAACAGCTACATGATTCAAGCGGCCCACCAGTCGCTTATTCGTAACCTGCTCCTCGGGCTGAGCCTCGCGCTGGGCGCGGTGTTCCTGGCCGTCCTGATCGGAACAGCCAGCCTGCGCCTGGCGCTCTTGGGCCTGATCCCCAACGTGTTCCCGCTCCTGTTGGCCGGCGCTGCCATGGCGCTCTGCGGCGTCGAACTCCGCCTCGCGACGAGCGTGATTTTCTGCGTCGTGTTTGGGATCGCGGTCGACGACACGATCCACTTCCTGGCCGCGCTCCGCGCCCACGCCGAGCTCCCGACCCGAGATCAAGTCGGCGCCGCGCTCCGCGAGACGGGCTCGGCCCTCGTCGCGACGACGGCGATCCTGGTCGGAGGGCTCGGAATCCTGGCGCTCTCCGACGTCCAGGCCAATCGACTCTTCGGCGCGCTCTCCGCGCTCGCGCTCCTAGGCGCCCTCGCGGCCGACTTGTTCTTCCTGCCCGCGCTCCTGCTCGTGCTCGACCCGACCCCAAGCGAACCGACCCCGAGCGAACCGACCCCGAGCGAACCGACCGCCCCAGACGTGCCCCGTGAGTGACTCGGGACGGCCCCCGACCCCGCTCGAGGACACCCCTCTCCCCTCCGGCGAAGACGATCCAGCCGTCGCTGGCCCGAAGAGCGCGACGGAAGCCGAAGCCCCGCAGGGATTTCGCGGGAAGCTGCTTCGCGGCGTGCTGGTCTTCGTCGGCCTGAGCGCGCTGGCGTTTGTGATCCTTGGCAAGCTCGTGCCGGGCTTCTGGGAAGCTCAGACAGTCTCTTGGCGCTGGCCCGAGTTCGCCGGGGCGACCGCCTTGATCCTGCCCCTCTGGCTCCTCGACGCGCTCCGCTACCGGGTCTTGGCGAGGGGCTTCGATCTTGAGCTCGGCTACCTTCGCTGCCTCCAGCTCGGCTTTCTGTTTCACATGGCGGCCTACCTGACGCCCGGGTCTGCGGGCGGGCAGCCGCTCGTCGCCTGGTATCTCACCCGGCACGGAGTGCCCCTCCCCGAGTCGCTCGGGATCTCGCTGATCAAGCCGCTCCTGGGCATGTTCGTGATCACGTTCGGCGGCGGAATCGCGCTCCTGATCCACCCTGCCCCCCCTCCGGGGTTGGAGCGATTCCTGGTCCTGGGCGCAGTCCTCATGCTGACCCTAGCGAGCGGCGTTGGCGTCTTGCTTCTGAGGCCAAACAGCGTCGCGCGCGTGTGCGCTTGGGCCTTCGAGCAGATCGCTCGCTTGCCTGGTCTCGACCGGGCAGGGCGCTTTGCGGGTGCGCTAGACCGGAGCGTGGAGGTCGCTGGCCGGCTCCGCACGCGCGGGCTGCCCTTTCTGGCCGTCAACCTCGCGCTCACGATCGCCTGGTATGCGGTCGGGCTGATCGCGCTCGGCTTGGTCGCGCGCAGCGTGGGGATCGGGCGCCCCCTCCACGCTCTGAGCTGCGACCTCGGCTTGTTCCGGGCGCTCGCGATCTATGCCCCCACGCCTGGCGGCGCGGGACTGGCCGAGGGCGGGATCGCCTGGTTGTTTGGAGCTGAGAGGGCGCTGGCGTTGGCCTTGGGGTGGCGGCTACTCTTCCACTACGCCGAGATCGTGGCGGGCTTGGCTGTGCTTGTGCACACCTTCAAGACCCCGCCCAGGAGCCCCGCGTGAGCGAACGTCCGACCTACCCAGCCGCGAGTACGATCTTCCACGAGCCCGCGCTCTTCGAGCGCGAGACCGCAGAGGTGTTTCGGAGCAGCCGGGTGTTCGTGGGCACAGTCGATCAGCTCCCAGACGCGCGCAGCTGGTTCGTGTATGAGGCCGCCGGCCGCTCGGTGATCGTGGCCCGCGACAAGGGCGATCAGCTCGGGGCGTTTGTGAACGCCTGCGCGCACCGCGGGACGCGGCTCTGCGAGGGGAGCGGCCAGGGTCGCCTCCAGTGCCCGTATCACGGCTGGGTGTTCGACACCGACGGCTCGCTGATGGGCCCCTCGCGCCGCAAGGGCCTCCCCCAGGCGTTCCGCAACGAAGACCACGGCCTGACCCCCCTCAGCCTCGAACAAGTCGGCAGCTTCCTGTTCGTGGCCGAGAGCCCGACCCAGCCGCTGCGCGAGGCCCTCGGCGCGCAAGTCGCCTTCCTCGAGCGCGTCAGCGAAGACCTCGTGTCCGAGATCTTCGAGATCCGAATGGAGATCGCAGCCAACTGGAAGCTCGTCGTGAGCGGCGCGATCGAGGACTACCACGTGCCCTTCGTGCACGGCCAATCGCTCGACCCCTCGCGGCAGTCAGCAGCCGAGAACACGCTCTCGAGTCCGGGCCACTCCTCGTTCGCGATCCCCGCGCCGATCCCGTTCGGGCTCGCGACGCTCATGAGGATCTTCACCAAGGGCAAGGAGCCGCGGCGCTCGCTCGAGAACACACTCGTGTTCCCAAACCTGCTCTTGGTCCAGATCTGGACCATGACTCACGTCACGGCGTTCGTCCCGCTCGGGCCGCACAGGACGCTCCGCTACAGCCGGCTGTTCGACATGGCGCCAAAGCGTCCCTGGTGGACGCCGCTCGGGTTCCTGTATCGCGTGCTCCGCCCGCTCGGATATCGAGGCGTGTTCAAGGTCTACGAAGAGGACCGCCTGATCGTCGAGAAGGCCCAGCGCGGCACCGCCGGCGCGAAGACCCTCGTCCGTCCCCCCGCCCACGCGGAGGAGGTCCGGGTCGAGCACTTCCTCAAAGAGACCGCGGCCCGCCTTGGCTACGACTACGCGAGCGAGATCGAGCCAGCCGAGAGCGAGCCCGTCGAGAGCGAGCCGCCCCCGACGGGCGAGCCTGTCGAGCCTGAACGCGCCTGACGTTGTCAACGTCTCTCCGGGACAGGCCTCGGGCGGGATACAGCGCCTGACGCAACAGCGGGCAAAGCGCTAGAGAGACGTCGGCGGGGCGCCGGAGAGGCCGAACGGCGTGGCCTCGGGGCG
>JAESQQ010000417.1 GCA_016765095.1 Planctomycetota bacterium
AGCGGCGGCCTCGGTTGCGGCGATCGCCTCGGGGGATCCAGGCACGGGTTCGTCGGGGAGGACCTCGGGCCAAATGTGCTCGCGCAGGAAGGCTAAGGCCTCAGCCGAGCTCTGGTAGCGCTGGTCCGGGAGCTTGGCGAGGAGCTTGTCGACCATGAACTCGAGCGAGACGGGCGCGTCGGGGAGGACCTCTCGAAGCTTGGGGGGCTTCTGGTAGAGGTGCATTGGGAGGTATTCCGTCGGCGCCTTGGCGACAAAGGGCAACCGTCCCGTGAGGACGCGGAACATTGTGATTCCGAGCGAGTAGAGGTCGGCGCGCTGGTCGATCTCGGGTTCGGTGATGCTCTCGGGCGCTATGTAGGCCGGGCTGCCCGTGATCTTGCCGCCCATGGTCTTGAAGAACTGATCGCCTGCGCCGGAGTCTGCGGCGTCGAGGACTCGGGCGATTCCAAAGTCGACGAGCTTGAGGAGTTCCCTGCCGTCTGCGCGCCTTGAGATTCGGAAGTTCTGGGGCTTTATGTCGCGGTGAACGATGTTCGCCTCGTGGGCCGCCTGGAGCCCTTGGAGCGCCTGGTCGAGGAGCTTCATAAAGCGCGGAATCGCCATCGGCCCCTCGGCCTTGATGATGTCGGAGAGCTCTTCGCCTTCGATGTATTCCATCGCCATGTAGTACGAGCCGTCCTTGGTCGGGGCGGCGTCATGGATCTCGATGATCGTTTCGTGGGCGCAGAAGCTGGTCGCGAGGATCTCGCGCTTGAAGCGGTCGGCGGCGTCCTTGCTCTTGGCGACGTCGAGCACGACTTTCAGCGCCAAGGGCCTCTCGTGATCGGGGTCGTCCTTGTCGAAGGCGAGGTAGACGGCTCCCATGCCACCTTCACCCGCCTTGCGAATGATGTCGTACTTCTCATCGAGGCCAGTGCCCACGAGCTCCTTGGGGAGGTTCGCGGTGGGAGCGGGAAGCTCGGCGGTCAGCTCCCCCTCGTCTGAGGGGGGAGGCTCGGGGGGCTCTGGCCTCTTGGCGGCCGCCGCCGCGCGACGAGCCTCACCCTCTTCTATGACCTGGACGACGGTCTGGCTCGAGCGCTCGACACCCACGTAGGCTCGCTCCCGGTAGCGCTGGGTGATCTGGACGTCGTCTTGGCTGAGCTGCTCGTTCGCTCTGTCACGCAGGCTCTCGTGGAGGGAGAGTTCGATCAGGCCGCGGGCGACGAGGGTTTCGCCGAGGGTCTGCCCCTTCTTGCCTTGGCGGACTTCCCACAGGATCGGGTGGAGCGTCGCCTCTTCCATGGCCGACTTCTCGCGGAGGAAGCGGAGGTAGACGCTCTCTCCTTTGAGGGTGTGGCAACGCCGCGCGTACTCGTCTATGCGAGTGCGGGTCTCCTCGTCGGTTGAGATCTGGGCCAGGAAGTCGCGCCCAGCGTCCACTTCGCGCAGATTGCTCTGCGCTCCCGCTGCGTCGAGCAGGGAGAGCTGGATGGCGACTTTCGCGCGCAGCAAGTCGAGAAAAATGGTGGCCACGAGGTCCTAAAACTCCGCCGCCACGCTATCACCTCCCAGGGGAGAGTGGGCGGGGGTCAGGTCAGTTCCGAAGCAGCTTCTTAGGGCAGGAAGCGATGGCGAAGAATGTGGCCGAGCGCCGCAGCGCCGTCGTGCCAGGTGATCTTCTTTCCCTCTTCGTAGGAGCGCCCGGCGTAGCTGACGGGGACCTCGTAGAGGCGCCAGCCGCCACGGGCGAGCTTGGCGGTGATCTCGGGCTCGATCCCGAAGCGCTCGGACTGGAGATCGAGCGAGAGCGCCACATGGCGCCACATGGCCTTGTAGCAGACCTCCATGTCCGTCAGGTTGAAGTTGGTCATCATGTTCGAAATCAGGGTCAGGCTCTTGTTCGCGACCATGTGCCAGAAGTAGAGGACGCGGTGAGGCCCGCCGAGGAAGCGAGAGCCGAACACGGCGTCAGCTCGGCCGTCGAGGAGAGGCTCGAGGAGCTGGGGGTAGTCCTTAGGGTGATACTCGAGGTCTCCGTCCTGGATCAGGACCAGATCGCGGGTCGCGAGCGAGAGCGCGGTTCGGACCGCCGCGCCCTTGCCGCGGTTCTGAGGGTGCCTGTGAAAGACCAAGACGAGCTCGGGGTGGTCGCGCCCAAAGCGCTCGATCTCGGCCGCAGTCCCGTCAGCTGAGCCGTCGTCGACGACCAAGACTTCGAGTTCGAGCGGGACATCGGCCGCAGCCACGCGTCGCAAGAGCTCGTAGATCGTGGCTTCCTCGTCGTAGACGGGGATCAGAATCGAGAGGCCAGTGGGCTGCGCTTGCGTGGACATTACGATCCAGGTTCGAGGGCTCAGAATCGTAACCGGTTTACGGGAGGGCTTCGTTCTGGCGGGCTTCGCCCGGGACCCCGTTGGGCGGCCAAGAGTCCAAAGCAGCGCTCAAAAACCAACACAGCGGGCAAAAAAACCAACACAGCGGGCAAAAAATAAGCGGGGCGCCCTAGGGGCGGCCCGCTTCGAAGCCGACGGGATTCGAACCCGCAACCTCCGGATCGACAGTCCGGTACACTAACCAGTTGTGCTACGGCTCCGTGTTGTGCGCGGAATCATAGGCATGGGTCTTTGGACTGTCAACCCACGCGGATGGGCGAGGGAAGTCGCCGCCTCGCCGCTGTGAAGCAGCCGACCCAGCGCAAATCCGACCCGGCGTGGGCCCGAGCACTCACCGCCACCTTCCACCGCCACCTCCCACCGCCCCGCCCCAGCGCGGCTCCCCGCCGGCCTTCCTACCTCGTGCCCGTTCCCCCCATTTTGTGGGCTCGCAGTGTGGGTCGAACGCGGTAGGTTCTGCCCGTGATACGCCCGATCCTGCTCTCCCTCTCCGCCGCTGTGTTTGTTGGCTGCTGCTCCGCGGAGCTCCCTCAGCTCGAGTCGGAGAACCCGGTCGTGCGGCGCGAGTCGCTCGCCTGCCTCGCCGAGCAAGCCAAGAGCGACCCCAGCGTGCGAACGCCGCTCGTCGAGGCCGCCCTCCAGTTAATGGAGTCCTCGGTCGAGCCCGATCCTGCGGTTCGGGGGGCGGCGATCCGGGCCTTGGCTTTCCTACAGGCCAAGGAGGGAATCGCGAGCGTCATAAGCTCGCTCTCAGGGGAGCCAGATCCTCTCGTTCGCCGGGCCGCGATCGAGTTCCTCGGGGATCTCGAGGCGGAGCCCGGGCTGGCGGTGGTCCGGGCCAGGTTTGGCACGGACGAGGATCGCGAGGTTCGCTTGGCGTGTGCCCGTGAGCTCTCGGCTTGGTCCGATCGCTCACCGGCCACCACAGACGCCCTCCTGGCCGCGCTCAACGACTTCGACAGCTCCGTCAGGCACAACGCGCGCCGCTCGCTGAGCAGCATTTACGAGACCGATCAAGGGCTGAGCCCTGCGAGTTGGCGACGCTGGTTCGAGCAGCAGAAGCAGGCCGCGGAGACTGGACTCGATCCAGACGAAGTCGACGAGGGTCCACCGGCTCCCGAGGGGCCCGAGCTACCCCCCCTAGACGAGAGCGAGTTCCTCGAAGACGGAGACGACTCGGTGACCTCGCCAGAGGAGTTCGAGTTCCCCGAGGAAGACGAAGTGGACGGGCCGCCCATGCCCGAGGAAGAGGACGGGCCGCCTATGCCCGAGGGGCCCGAGGAGAGTCCCGAGCCTTCGGGCCCGCCGCCGCCGAAGGGCCCCGAGCAAGGCGAATAAGTGGCTGAGCCCGTGAGCCCAGAGGGAGCCGAGCCAGGCCCTGAGGTCTCCGACGCTCCCGGCGAGGGGGCCCCCGGCGAGCCCGTCGAGGGGAGCCTCGGAAAACAGGAGCAGGACCCGAAGGGAGAGGCTCCTGTGTGGCGCCGCTGGCTCGCGACGGTGGTCAAACTCACGATCGCGATCGTGCTGATCAGCTACGTGCTGAGCAACCCGCGCTTTGAGTGGGCCAGGATCGGGAACGCGCTCGTTAGCCCGATTTCGGCCTTGATCCTCGTGCTGGGCTTCCTTGGGATCTCCATGAGCGGCGTCCGCTGGCTGGTTCTGATGCGGGCCGAGTCAATCGACGTTCCGTTCTGGGTTGCGTTTCGACTGACTTGGATCGGCCACTTCTGGAACATGGTGATTCCAGGTGCCGTCTCGGGCGACGCGGTCAAAATGTATTACGTCGGGCAAATCGCACCCGAGAAGCGCGAGGAGGCCTGGTCGACGGTCGTCGCGGACCGTGTGATCGGGCTCAGCGCCTTGATCTCGCTCGCAGCGCTGGCCTCGCTCTCGCGATTGGAGGTCATGTGGGGCAACCCCGACCTCCGGCTGGTGTTGCTCGCCATGGTCGCGGGGCTCGTGGGGATCTTGGTCGGGGCCCTCGTGGTCGGGAGCGGCGTCGGGCGAGACTGGGCGATCGTCCAGGTCGTGGCTGTCAAGATCCCTTTCCGGGACCTGCTCGGGCGGGTCTACCTCTCGCTCCACCGGATAAGCCGTCGGCCAGGGACGGTTTTGATCGCGTTCTCGATCTCGTTCTTGGGCCACTCCGTGACTGTGTTCAACGCGTTCTTGCTTGGGCGGGCGATCGGAGAAGACCTGATCCCCTTCACCCATTACGCCGCGGTGTTCCCCGTCGCTCTGTTCTCGAACGCGATCCCGATCTCGCCGGGGGGTGGGATCGGAGTCGGGGAATCGGTGATCGGGCTCCTGTTCGAGTCTTCGGCCGCGAGCCTGGGGGTGACCGACGCGATCAAACTCAAAGCCCAGGGCGCCATGATCATGATCTGCCACCGGGTGCTGTTCTACGTATTGGCCGTATTCGGCGGTCTGCTCTACGTGTTCTACAAGCGTCGAGCGGCGGGTGAAGCGGCGGGTGAAGCGGCGGGCGAAGCGGCGGGCGAGGCCACACCTTGACACCCGGAGGTTGACGCCGCTATTCTCGCTCTATACGCGGGAGACCCAGGCGGCGCGCAGTCCTGGCACCCACCCGTGGAGGCGAACGTGCCCCAGCAATTCCAGGGCTCCCTCCGACCGCTGAACGCCGTGGTGTTCGAGCGTCGCTGTGCGATCTACACCCAAGCTGCAACCCTGATCTCCGACCTGGAGCAGGCGCTGAGCAGCAATCCGACGGGCGCTGGCCCAGAGCCTGCTTCAGCCTCTCCCCCCTTTCGGTTGGTCGTGGCCGATCTCCGGCGCTGCCTGTGGGGCAATCTGGCCTTCCTCGATCGCGACGTGATTCGCGCGTTCGACCGGCTCGAGGCGTCAGTCGCCGAAGGGCTGAGCGCGGCTCAGGCCTCTTCGGTCCAGGCCTCTCCCGTGAAGGGCGAAGTGATCGCTGGCGTGAGAGATCGACTCGCGATCCTGCACCTCCGGCTGGCGCGCCTCCTCCAGAGTCAGCGCGGGTTGGTCGACTTGGCGGAGATCAGCGAGCTCGATCCGCGCCTCGAGCAGCTCATGCGAGACGAGGCTCGGCTTGAACAGGTTCACGCCCGCGCTCAGGCGCTCGGCGAGGAGTGCCAAGCGCTCGAGGTCGAAGCTCGCGGTCACATAGCGAACGAGGATTTCTCACGAGCCGCTCGCGCGCTTCGGCGCGCGATTCGAATCGATCCCCGTCGTGCCGTGCTTCGCAACGACCTTGGGGTCGTGTTGAGCTTGCTTGCGAAGACCGAAGAGGCGGCCGCGGAGTACCGGGCGGCGATCGCGCTCAACGAGCAGGAGCCGCAGCGTCGGACCGAGGAGTGGACGACGAGCTACTACAACCTCGGGGTGGCCCTGCGGAAGCTCGCTCAAGTCTCGTTTCGAGCCGGGGACGCCGAGGCCGGCCGCCAGCACCTCCAAAACGCCGGAGAGTCGCTTGACGCCTTCCGCCTCCTCCAACAGGCCACGCCGGGCGGGGCGGGCCAGTCCCGCGTCGCTGAGGCCGAGCAGGCTCTCGCGGAGATCGAGCGTCGGCTCGGGGTCACGATTCCCGGAGACACCTCGTCCCACGGGCAACTCGTCCCAGAGGATTCTCTAGCGACCTAGGGGCTCTAGTGCAGCCCGCCAGAAGTTCCGGTACGGCTGAATGTAGGGGCGGGGTTTACAGCTCCTGAGGTAGCGACGGTTAAGTGCGCGGGAGGCTCCAGAGAGGCCGAGCGGCAAGGTCTGGGGGCTGGGCGGGGGTAAACCCCGCCCCTACCAAGGCGTGTTGTGAGCCGTCCAATAGGGCGCCTTGCGGAGGGGCCCTCTCGCGATCTGTAGGGTGCGGGGTTTGCCCCCGCCCGCCTGTCCGGGAGAGACAGACGGCCTCTGGGATTAGACGTTGTCAACGTCAGGAGCTGTAAACCCGTCCCCCGAGGGCGCGATCGGTCGGGTAAGCCCGTCTCACGGCTATGCGTGAAGGACCAGGCTGGGTTGCCACTTCAATGGCCGAACTCGTTCCTTCACTGCCTCCGCCGTCGTCTGTGGACACGACCCGAAGAATCGCCGCTAGCCTCGGTGCCCAAGGGCACCGAGGCTCTATTGACCGAGCTTGTGGAAGAAGAGAGCGCTCAGGCGACGAGGCTCGGAGGCGCGGTCCTCCTCGGACAGTGCCGAGAGCCGAGACGCCCCGAGGTGGCTTGGTCGGTTTAGGCAGCCTGCCGGTAAGGGTTGCGCAGGAGCCCGCCTAGGGGCCGACAGATAACTCCGCCCTTCCAACGTCTGACTGGTCGCCGTTGAGCGTCGAAGCGACCCCAAAGCCTTCCCAAGTCTGGGATCGGTACACACAAGTCCCGGCCAGGAAAGGACTCGGCTCCTACGGGTAGTAGTAGGGCTCTCCTACTACCGTTTGCGCCACTACGACCCCGAGGCGGGGCAGTTCGTGAGCCGGGATCCGCTGGCATATGGGGCCTCCACGACCCCGCCGGCGCTCTATGCTGGCTGCTCACGATTGTGCAACCTGCGAGAGTGATCATGCCCAGAGACTACGACGACGATTACGACGACGAATACGACGACGACCGTCCACCTGAGACCATCAACGCGTTGGACGCGATCATCCCAACGAACCCTCTGGCCGCGCTCTCCTGCTATGCGGGAATCTTCGGGCTCCTGCTCTGCCCCCTGGGCCCGATCTTGGGACCCTTGGCTGTCTTCCTCGGCGTGGCTGGGCTCAAGGCTTGGAAGGTCCAGGAGACGGGCTATGGCAAGACCACGAGCGCAATTCGGGCCTGGATCGGGATCGTGACGGGAGTCATCGCCACGATCCTTGGCCTGTTCGTAGTCGGGACAATGTTCATGGGTAGGTCTTGAGGCGCGATCCTTCCAGCCGAACAAGTCCGAGGGCGCTCTGTTCCCGTTCCTATTCCACTCTGTTGATATTCCGTGTTCAAACACTTCCCGACCCTCGCGCACGCAGCTGATCGCTTCGTGTGAGTTCAGCTACACAACCGAGCCCACGGAGGGGGCCGAAATCAAGGTCGACTTGTTCTGGACGACCGCTGACAGGAATGACGTCGAGGGCCCCGAGCCTCTCGATCAGCAAGGGCTGCGAGCCGCCAAAGAAATCGCCCCTGGGTTGTTCTATCGCTGGATACCCCTAGAAGAGCCGATTCGGTCCAACGAGGAGCTCCGGCTCTTCGTCAGAGTTCGACACACGGTCAAGGACAAGACCGGAGGCTCCGTCGCGAACACCTCTGAGTTGGAGTATCGATTCCTCGAAGCGAGCGATTGAGCTAGAGCTAACGAGTTGGTGTCGCGCTCCATTCCAAGCCTCGTGCAATCGCTGGGCCAGTCACTTCGCCAAAGGCATGACCCGAAGCACCGCTTCTTGGGACCTCCCGCCCTGGGCAACGACGAGGCGCAGCTCCAACCAGGACCAAGTCCCCTTCCGCGTCGAGAACACGCCGCGCCCGACCATGTGCGTGGCGAGCCCAGACCCCTGGTCCTCGAAGGGCGTCTTGGGCCCGACGACCTCCTCCGAGAGCAGATACTCGAGGGTCGCCTCACCCGTCTTGGCGTCGAAGGAGACCAGGGTGACTTGGTTCGCTCGGTGGGACGACTTGACGGTCAACGGGAGCCGCTGCTGGACAAGGTGAACGTGGAGTGGCCAGCGAGCCCCCACGCGAACCGGGCGCGGAGCAAGCTCGAGGATCGGACCGAACATGTTCAGGACCTGGAAGGGGACCCAGAACGACTTGTTCTGTCCCCTCCTGTTTACGACCAAGCGCCCGAGCACATGGTCCTTGCCGCCCGGACCGAGGCTGCTCAGGGTGCAGCGAAGGCGGTCCTTGGTCCACTGAGTCAGCCGGACCTTCGTCGGCTGGCCGACGTCGGGTCGCTCGCTCGGCGGGTTGAGCGCCTCGACCAAGGCGGGTGAGAGCTTGCCGTCTGGCTTGCCGACCGCCCTTGAAGAACTCAGAGGCCTCGACCCAGGCGCCAACGGTCGGATTGAAGGAGTTCGACCCGATCAGGGCGAGGTGAAGGTCGAGACCCCAGCGCGCGCCCTTCCGGACAGACCTGCGCGGCATTTGGAACAAGAGGGCGGTCGTGTTCCGTATGCCCGGGGGGTTCCAGAAGCCGCGATCCGATCCGTTGAGATCGAGGCGTGTGCTGAAGCTGCGATTCCAGGTCTTGGGCTTCTTAGCGTCGGGTTCGACCTCCCGGAGCACGAGCTTCGCGCCGGACCTCCAGAGCATGAACACCGAGCGCTCTTCACGGCTGGAGTTGCGAACCGGCTCCAGCCGTCCCGTGAGGAGGTGTCCCGCAGCGCCGAGTCCTTGGCGAGCACGACTGGCTGCTTGGGGTCGTCTCGGGTCAGCTTCAAGAAGCGTCGCGGGTCCTTTTCGAACTCCTTGAAGACGTGATTGCTCTCGACGACGCGAACGTCGCAGCGATAGCCGATCACCTCCTTGGGTTTCAACTTCCAGCGAAACTGAACGGCCTCCTTCGAGGAGTCCTGCCCTAGGGCGGGCAGAGCCGCCAGGGCCAGGAGACAGCCTGCGGCAAGCCCCCCTCGAGACCAGATCGTGCTCATTGCTGTCTCCTGTAGCCGCCATGGTAAGCCACTCACTCCTCAGGGAATCGGCCCCCTTCGCCCATGGACCTTCCCGAGGGCGCGATCGCGCCAGGCGCGATCTCTCGGGTAAGCCCGTCCCACGGCTATGCGTTATGGACGAGACCGAGGCGCCTCTTCAATGACCGAACCCTCTCCACTACTCCAACGAGGCCTCAGCCCTATCGGGGACCGGCCTGGCTATCGAGGGCACCCTTCAAGCCTTGGCTCTTGCGGGGAGTGCGCTTTGGGCGCGTCTCGGCCCACAAGGCCCTGTCGGCGGAGATCCGGTAGACGGGGTCCCAGTAGTGGCCGCCCTCTCGATAAGGCGGGTTGAACTGGCGCTTGCCAGCGACGGTCCGGTAGAGGAAGGGACTCCGCTTGAGTCGCTCGACCTGGAACCGGCCTTTGGCCCCCGACGGGATCCGAGTTCCATTCCCGTAGATCATGAGGTCGTCACCGCCCCACTGTTCGCCCTTCGGAGCCTTGCCGACGCCCTCGTGGGAGACGTTAATCAGCTTGTGACCTAGCTCGTGAGCGAAGGTGCGGCTCGAGAGCCGCTTGCTGCTAAGGGTGATCACACCCCGCACACGAGCAGGCATGTTCTTCCCGAACAGATAGGGCGGAAACGAGCACGCGCCTGTTGCGGCGGTCTCGTAGCGCCACTTGCCGTCGGAGTCGCGCTCCCACCAGCCAGTCTGAACGCTTCGGAGGCTAATGAAGTGGACGCTCAATTCGGCTCCCGGTCCCTTGTCGCCGATCACCGCCTTGAAGACCCGCTCTGTGGCGGGAGCCAGGGGCTTCATGTCCGCTGGCGTGGGGTAGAACCACGTCCTCTCGTTGCTCGGCGGGTCACCTCGCTTGGGCGTGTGGGTGTGCCATGCGTCGGGGATCTCGATCAGCCGGGCCGACGCGACGCGAAACTGGATCCCGGCCGGCTCGAAGATCTCGCGCAGCTTCGGGAGGCGCTCAACCACCGTCTCCCAAGTGACGTTGCCGTCCTTGGTCAAGTGGAATTGGAGGTCGCAGGTCAAGCGATTCGCGACGAGGCCCTGATTGAGCCCGCTCACGTCGTAGTCGAGCTTGTGAACCACCTTGTCCTGCGCGCAGGCTAGGGGGCCAAAGAGTAGGGCGGCGACGACGGCGAAGAGGAAGACCTTCATGCCGAGAGCTTAGCGCACAACTGGCGTCCGCCCTCGACCGCTTGGGAGCAGCCTGAGAGAGGACCTGCGAGCCGAGGTGCCGCGGGCCCTTGGCACGCTGGACCGTCCACGAGGCCGCTGCGAACCGACCGCCCGTCTGCGTGAGGGTGAACCTCGCCCCTCATCGGACCGGCTGAGGGCGAACCTCGCGGCTTAGGGGGGAAGCTCTTGCAACTCCTGATCTGGTGAGGTCCCGAGGAGGCCGAGTCGGCGCTCGAGTCCCTCGTCGACTAGAGGTCCCGCGTCACTTCTTGCCGTAGAGGATTTCCTCGATCGTCTGGGTCCCGACTTCGTTCCCAGCTTCGTAGACGGCCGCAAGCTTCAGCATGGCGCTCTGGAGCGTCGGGTCGGCTTCGGCTGCGGACTCTCGCCGCAGCCCCTCGACTAGGACCTGCTTCGCTTTGCTGGACAGGGCTGCGTGGGCCCAGGCGTCGAGGAGCTTGCGGCGAATCCTGGCGCTCGAGGCGTCGCGATAGAGCGCGAGGACCTTGGGGGTGATTCGCTCGAACATGCCAGAGCCACTCTGCGAGCGCCAAACGTCTGCGAGGGCGTCACCGATAGCGAGGCGCAGGTTGGCCTCCGGAGTGCTCTCGAAGAGCTTGAACAGCGCCGCCTCGCCACCTCCCCAAGGATCGCGACCGAGGGCGTAGTAGGCCGCCCGGCGACCGGCATGAGTCTGAGCGCGGGCAGCCCCAGCCCGAAGCGCTTTTCGTCCGGGCTCCCCTAGGCCGCTCGCGTGAGCGCCGAGCTGGCGCCCTGTCGCCTGGAGGACCTCGTCGTCGCCGCTGGCGAGCGCCGCCGTCAGGGCGCCTTGAATGCGCCTGAGGCTGGGATCGCTCAGGCGGCCCTCCTCGAAGGCTTGCTGCTCCTCTCGAGAGAGCTTGCGAAACGCTCGCCTCAGGCGGTGCGCGAGAAGATACGCTGTCGCGCGACGACGCTCGGGCGTGCGGTCCTGCAGCAGCGGCAGGACCTCGTCCAGGTGGTCACCACTCCAAGCCTTGGCCGCCCCTCCCCGCAGCATGGAGTAGAAGGCCCCCAGCGCGCCTGGCTTTGACTCCTCCAACAAGACCGCCAGGACGAACTCGCTCGTGACATCCTCGCCGTATTTGCGTCCGAGGCTCCACCCTGCCGAGTCTCGTTCGGGACCCGAGAGGTCCCCCACCGCGCTCAGCTTCTCGCGGAGGCTCAACTCGCGCTTCGACTCCGCGACCGCTAGGCGGCGACGGAGGTCCTCGTTTTCGCGCTTGAGCCGGGCATGAGCAGAGCTAGCCTCTGCCCGCTCCCGCTCGAGGACCGCGACCCTCGCCTTGGCCTCCAGGAGTTCAGCGTCACCTTGCACTGGAGCCGGTTCGAGGGAGAGCTTCGGCGGCGCCGCAGCTGGCTCCTGCAGGCGCGCTGGTGGAGTCGGCGCGTGGTCCTGCTCTGGCCAGCGGTCCTGCTCTGGCCAGCTGGCCCAGAGCAGTCCGCTTGCGACGAGTGCGACAAGAGCGAGAGTGACCTTGTTAGCGGTCATAAGAGTTCCTCCGAGAGCCGCGCCCAACACTGCGCTTCCGCCGTCGCCAGCTCGCGAGAGGCTGACCCCAGCGGCGGCGAGCGCGAGCGCTGCTGCACTTTGCTTTGCACCAAGCTGGGCACGAAGGGAGTCGACTCCCTTGCGAGCTCGGGCAGTGATGGTTTCCCGCGCGACGCCGAGGCTCTCGGCGGCCGCTTGGTGAGTGAGCCCTGCGAGGTGGGTCAGAGCTACGGCCTCACGTTGCTCCTGGGGGAGCTTGGCGAGTGAGGCGTTGAGCTGAGCGATCAACTCCTCGCGCTCGGCTTCTCGCACGGGGTCCGCGCTTTCGTCAACTGCAGAAAGTCCCTCGAGGCCTGCCTCGCGGACGCTCTGTCGCCTGCGCTTGCGCCGGCGATTGCGAGCCGTGTTGACCACGACACCCGCGAACCAAGTCCAGTGATCGTCGGTGGGGACCTTCGTGAGCGTCACGAGCAAGGCTTGCTGAACGACGTCCTCGGCGTCGGCGCGAGAACGCGTCAAGGCGAGAGCGAGCGCGAGGGCGCGATCGCCGAACTCACTGGCGCAGCGCTCAGCGAACTCTCGGGCGTGGGGGGTCTCGGTCAATGGCACACTTCTACGTGTCGCCAGGCCCCTGCATGGGCATCAAAATCCCTAAGTCTCTTGACAGCAGTGCCGCGGGAGCCTTCGGTTCCTAGCACCAAGCTTCTCTATGGGGAGCGCTCAGCGGGCTCAGGCAAAGAACTCGATGTGAGGAGAGAATCTACTTCGCCCCAGCCCCGGCGGCCTTCTTGGCCCGGCGACGCTGCGCCTTGCGGCGCGCGAGGAGCTGGCGCCTGACGTCCTTGCGGACGCGCTCGTAGAGCGCGGGGAGCTTGGTGTCGCTGTAAATCGAGTAGTGCTCCTTGTGCTTGCCCAGGCCGTTGGCCGAGAAGGGCACAAAGAGCGAGTAGCCCGACCACGTCCCGGCGCGCTTGGTCTTGAGCGGCGAGACGCGGTGCGAGGTGATCAAGCGCTCCTTGGTCCAGGTCACGAAGGCCTCGAGCGGCGCGCGGTCGAGATCGTTGGCGGCGTAGAGGCTCTCGAGGAGGGCTTGCCCGTCGAAGAAGAGCTGGCGTTGGCTCGGGAACTTGAAGCAAGTCTGGAGCGTCCCGAGCTTGAAGGCTTTGAAAGCGTCCCCTTCGACCTTGAGGAGCGGCTCAAGCGCGGCGTTGATTCGCTCGGGCAGCTCCTTAAGCGCGGCCGAGGAGAAAGTCGTGTAGGTCGTGAACATTCGCGGCGACTCGGTCGCGGTGATCAACTCGGCGAGGGCCGCTCCGTCTAGGTCGGGCTTCGCGCAGACTCGGCGAAGCGTGGCCACGTAGTAGGTGTTGGGCGCGCCGACCACGGTCTGACTCCCCATGACGAACTTGGCCGAGTTCCTAAACGCGTAGTAGTTCTCCAGCGAACCCTTGCCGCACTGCTGGAGGAAGAGCAGCTCGACCGAACCCGAGAGGCTCGCCTTCCAGCGCGAGACGACCTCGTTGACGCGCGGCGGATAGAGCCAGGCGCGCTTGTTGGCGCCGGGGTTCTCGTCGTAGCTCATTTGCCCGAGGCCGCCGCCGTGGTTGAGGAACACGAGCGCATAGCGCTTGGCGCGAAAAGTCTTGACCCACTCCAGCTCGGTCTTGAGGACGGCCTCGTCCGCCGAGCCCTCCTCGCTAAGCCGCGTGACCGTTCGACCCCCGCTAGTGATCACGGTCCGGGTCATGCCGTCGGTGTCGCGCAGGTCCGCGCTGACCAAGACGCACACCTTGTCGTTGGTGAGCCCCTTTCGGAGCATGTTCAGGATCGGCTTGGCGCACTTCTCAAGGTTGTTGTCGTACGCCATGTAGTAGTGAAAGACCCACTCGTAGGTCTTGCTGCTCGAAGTCGGCGCCTTGGGCGGGGCGTCGGTGTCGTCGGCGAGCGCGCTCGTCGCGAGGGCCGCGATCAAAGGGAGACAGAGCCAGGCAGTTCTACGGTTGGACACAGCTTCCTCCAGGGCGAGCATTTGCGCCCAGCGGCGAGGGCGAGGTGTCACGTCTCAGTAAGGCTTGGATCCCCCGCTCCCTTTGTCGTGCGAGGGGTTCGCGGCTATCTTGAGCACTTCTCCGCCCAGGAGATTCGTGGCGCCCGGCTCGAACGCCGGGCGTCTCGCGTTGACGAGAGTGCTCATGCCAGACAAGAAGCTGTCCCACATTCGCTTGACCAGCCACCCCGGCAAGCATGGACCCAAGCCACTGCCGGTTCAGTGGGGCGCCGCGACGCCCAAAGAACGAGGGCCGCTGATCGCGACGCTCAGCAACAGCGACCACCGCAACGTGATCGGGACCCACTCGGGCTCTTATGCGATCTATCGCGCTCTCGCGGTCGCGAGCGGAACCCTCGATCCCGAGCACAAGGCAGACCTGACCAACACTCGACCAAGCAACCCGATCGGGCCCCACCCCGCCTGGCACGACCCGAAGAAGATCGTCTCCCTCGACCCCTACGGAGCCGTCGTGATCAAGGCCTACGCCGATCGGCTCAGCGACGGCTACGACATTCGCCCGAGCATAGCGATCACCCAAGCTCACATTCACATGCCCGAGCTGAGCGAGGCGATCGAAGCCGGTCGGATCAAGCCCGACGGCAAGTTCCTGACCAAGGCCGGAGAGGTGGCCGTCACGAAGGCCGCGATCGAACCCGTCTGGTATCTGCCCGGGATCGCGGAGCGCTTCAAGATCGAGGAGAGCACGCTCCGCCGCGCCCTGTTCGAACACACGGGCGGCATGTTCCCCGAGCTCGTGACCCGCGGTGACCTCGAGGTGTTCTTCCCGCCGATCGGCGGCCAGACGGTCTATATCTTCGGCGACCCCGACCTCGTCTCGGATCCCAATCAGCACCTCGCGGTTCGCGTGCACGACGAGTGCAACGGGTCCGACGTGTTCGGCTCCGATATCTGCACCTGCCGGCCCTACCTGGCCCACGGGGTCGAGGTCTGCGTCGAGTCGGTCCTCGGCGGCGGCTCGGGCGTGATCGTCTACAACCGCAAGGAGGGCCGCGCCCTGGGCGAGGTGACCAAGTTCCTCGTCTACAACGCCCGCAAGCGCCAAGAGGGCGGCGATCGCGCGTCTGAGTATTTCACGCGCACCGAGTGTGTGGCCGGCGTCCAGGACATGCGCTTTCAAGTGCTCATGCCCGACAGCCTCCACTGGCTCGGGATCACCAAGATCGACCGCTTCGTGTCCATGAGCAACTTGAAGTACGACCCCCTCGTCGCGAGCGGGATCGAAGTCAAAGAGCGGCTCTCGATCCCCGAAGATCGGATCCCCGCCGACGCGCGCGTGGAAATGGACGCCAAGAAGGCAGCCGGCTACTACACCGAGGGTGAGATCCCGAGCGCCGCCGAGCTTGGCGAGAGCAAGGGTCGCGAGCTCGATGCCTAGAAGCGCTGGGGTCGAGCTGCTCCAGAGCCCGGCCACGATCCGGGCCCGCTGCGAGCGCCTCCTCGCGCTCGGGGAGGCGGGCGAGTTGCCCCACTTCGCGGTTCACCTCGACCGCCTGGACGCGGTCGCAGATCGCGTCGAGGCCGTCACGCGCGAGTGCTACCCCGATCTCCAGATCCCCTATCACAGCCGCTGGCGCCACTTCGACGTCGGTGGGGTCCCGCGCTTGGCGGCCTTTGATACACGCCTGGCCGAGCTCGACCCAAGAGAGCAGGGTCGGGTCCGGTTCGACCTCGTCGTGACCAGCGTGCTCCTCGACGCCGGCGCCGGGCCCGCCTGGTCCTACCGCGAAGGAGACCAGACCTACGCGCGCTCGGAGGGGCTGGCTGTGGCCAGCCTGCGCCTGTTCGAGTCCGGCGTCCTCTCGAGCGACCCCGCGCGACCCCTCCAGGCCGACGCCGCAGGCCTGAGCGCGCTGACGGCCGCCCGCCTCGGTGAGGCCTTTCAAGTCAGCCCCCAAAACCCCCTCGTCGGCCTCGAGGGCCGCAGCGAGCTCTTGCGCTCGCTCGGCGCAGCCCTCGCAGCTGATCCGGCTCGCTTTGGCACGCCGGGCCGGATCGGCGGCCTGTTCGACCGCTTGTCCGCCGCCGCAGAAGCGGGCCAGCTCCCCGCCGCGAGGGTCCTCCAAGAAGTCCTCCAGGGACTCGGTCCGATCTGGCCGGGCCGAGTCGAACTCGACGGCGTAAACCTCGGCGACGTGTGGCACCACCCTTCGCTCGGGGACCTAGGAGACGCAGAGGGCGCCGACTTGGTCCCCTTTCACAAGCTGAGTCAGTGGCTGAGCTACTCGCTCCTCGAGCCCCTCGAGCAGAGCGGCCTGAGCGTGGTCGACCTCGACGACTTGACCGGGCTCCCCGAATACCGAAACGGGGGCCTGCTGCTCGACCTCGGCGCGCTCGAACTCAAGGACCCCAGCGCCCGCGAGCGGGCCCACCGCCCAGGTGATCCGCTGATCGTCGAGTGGCGCGCGCTGACCGTAGCGCTCCTCGACCGCGTCGCGGTCAAAGTCCGCGAGCGGCTCGGCGTAAGCGCAGCCGAGTTCCCCCTCGCTAAAGTCCTCCAAGGCGGCACCTGGACCACAGGTCGCCGCGTCGCCAAAGAGCTCCGCGAAGGTGGGGGTCCCCCTCTCCGTCTCGAGAGCGACGGCACCGTCTTCTAACAGTCTGCGAAGGACGAAATCAAATGAGTGAGTCGACCGTAGTTCACCTGGACCACCCCCTGATCCAGCACAAGCTCACGATCATGAGGCAGAAAGACACGCCGACCGCCCACTTCCGGCGACTCCTCCGAGAGATCAGCATGCTCATGGGCTACGAGGTCACCCGGGACCTGCCGCTGAGCCAGGTCGAGATCGAGACGCCCATGGAGAAGACCCTCTCGCCTCGAATCGAGGGCCGGAAGTTGGCCGTCGTCTCGATCTTGCGGGCCGGCGACGGGATCGCCCAAGGGATCCTCGAGATCCTCCCCTCGGCGCGAATGGGGCACGTCGGCCTCTACCGCGACCCCAAGACGCTGATCGCGGTCGAATACTACTTCAAAATGCCAGCCGACATTCCCGAGCGCGACGTGATCGTGGTCGACCCAATGCTCGCGACCGGCCACTCTGCGGTCGCTGCGATCGAGCGTGTCAAGAGCACCAACCCCAAGAGCCTCAAGTTCCTCTGCCTCTTGGCCGCGCCCGAGGGGATCAAACACTTCCACGAGATCCACCCCGACGTCCCGATCTACGTCGCAGCGATCGATCGCCAGCTGAACGAGAAGGGCTACATCCTGCCGGGCCTCGGCGACGTGGGAGACCGAATCTTCGGGACCCAATGAGAGGATCTACCGAGGTCGTTGTCTCTCCGAGACAACCGTCGGGCGGGGGTAAACCCCGCACCCTACAGATCACATAGGCGCCTCGCAGGGGCCCGTCTCGACCTTCTAACTGCCCCTCCCTCCGGGGCGGCTCGCGACACGCTCGGGTAGGGGCG
>JAESQQ010000418.1 GCA_016765095.1 Planctomycetota bacterium
CTTCAACACGATCGACCAGCTCGCTCAGCTCAGCGACGGCGGAGGGGTGATCGCGACCTTTGACTGGGCGGGTGGCGACAGCCGGCTGATCAAGTGCTCGATTCCTTCGAGCGGCGTGACGCACTCGTTCTTGAACGCGGGGAACACGCAGATCTCTGGCTATGACTCGATTCGGCGACCGGTTGAGGAGCGGATCTCCGGGCCTGGGAACTCGACCGTCACGCACAGGATGTACGCCTACAACCGCGCCAGCGTCCGAACCCTTGAGCGGCGCCTCGACGACGACGGGCAAGAGGACACCTACGTCTACGACTCGCTCTATCGAGTGGCCCAGACGAACCTCGATCAGGGAGGGACGGGAGCGGCTCCGAAGCGAAACACCGAGACGATCAACTACCTGCTCGACGGGGTAGGGAACCGTCGCTCTGTTGGCTCACTAGATCGCCAAGGGGGGACGACGCAGGAGGTGTACTCGATCAACGAGGTCAACGAGTACACCGAGGTCGGCGAAATCGCTCGACTGCATGACGCCAACGGCAACCTCAGCTCCGACGGCTCGCGGATCTTTGCTTACGACTACAAGAACCGATTGGTGCAGGTATCGCTGCCGAGCGGGCCCGTCGCGCTGGCTACGTACACCTACGACTGCACCAACCGACGGACTCGGAAGACGGTCCGAGACGAGAACACGGGCGTCGTCCAAGAGGACGTCGAATACCTATTCGACGGGGACGACGTTTGCGAGGAACGCTCTGGGGGCACAATCTGGGCGACCTACGTCTGCCACCCAGCGCTGGGCGTCGACATGCCCGTCCAGGTCCAGCGCTCTGCTTCTCACCCGGACGGGGTGGGAACCTCGTACATCCACCAGAACGTCCGTGGGGACGTCGTCGCTCTGACCTCTGGTGCTGGTGTTGTAGAGGAGAAGCGCTTCTACGACGACTTCGGACGCGCGTTCGACGCGGCTAAGCAGGCGATCTCCAATCTTCTGCATGGCGTGGAATACGGATTCCGGGGACGACGCCTGGATCCCGAAACGGCCCTCTACTTCTTCCGGAACCGCACCTACGACGCCGCCACGGGTCGTTTCCTCCAGCGCGACTCGATCTGGGACACCGGGAACGTTGGGAACCAATACACGTTCGGAGGCAGCTCCCCTGTCAGCTCAGGCGACCCCATGGGCACCTGCATGCTGGGCGATCTGGCCGACGGGCTGCGTGACGCCATGTCCTGGCTCGGCCGAGGGAGCCCCTTCGAAGACGGTATCAACCGAGGCGTAGATACCTACGACATGGTTAAGGAGAGTGGCGGTAATCCGGTGGAGGCGGTCTTGTTGGCCGCAGCCGACACGTTCCTCGAGGCCACCGGGGTCAACGACCTGTATGCCGGCGCGTCGGGCACGAACTACAACGACTACATTCGCGGGAAGGAACTCAAGCAGCTCACCAACCAGGAGCGAGCTGCGAAGCTCGCCTCTGGCGCGTTGCAGTTGGCTGGCTCGCTCACGGGTGGGGCCGGTGCGCTGTCGAAGGGGAAGTGCGTACTTAGCAAGGGCCCTGGCAGTTGCTTCGAGCCTGATACTCCGGTCGCCACCTCGACCGGCCTCGTGTCCATTGACACGGTCCAGGTCGGCGATCGAGTCCTCGCCGAGGAAAGCTGGGCGCCTGAGGAGGAGATCTTCTCTCCCGATACCCACGTCGTGGGAGTCATTGAGCTGGAGTGCGCGGACGGCAGCCTGTTGGAAGCCACGCTTCTTCGTACCAAGGAGTGGTTTGCTCACCAGCGGGATCCTCAATCGGGGTTGATCGGTGTCAGCTTCGAGGAAGTTGGAGAGGCTGGTTGGGCCAGGGTTCTCCGATACGAGCCGTGCCCCAGAATCACCTCTGGAACCGGGCGAGTCGTCACTGCAACATTCCGTCTAACGGCGAAGAGCCTTGGATCCGTCTGGGTCGAGGGCGGTGCCGAATCCGAGCGAATTCGCGTTACGGGCGAGCATCGGTTCTTTAGCTCTACAAGGGGTTGGACCCACGCAAGTGACCTAAGACCAGGGGAGCCGCTTAGATCCCTCGAGCACACGGTCAAGGTAGCTAGCCGCAAGCCGTTCTCAGAGGAGGGGGTCGTCTGCAACCTAGAGGTTGAAGGCTCGCACAGCTACTACGTGGGTCGCACTCGGGTCCTGGTTCACAATGCGAACTACTTTGAGCTGACGACGTCACAAAAGAAGTCGATCGGAGCCAAGTTTGGGGCGTACCGGAAACAGGTCGGTGCCGAGAATGCTCTGTCCTACAAGCAGTATGCCCAGAGGGCTGCCGCCAGGATGGGCCCGCTGAAGGGGAAGAAGACCTATCAAACCTACACGAAACCACATCCCACGAAGCCAGACTATGTGGGGCGCACGAGCGGCAAAGGCACGCCCTCTAAGAACGTCAGGAATAGGGACCGAGGCCACCACATGACTGACAAAGGCTTCGGCCCGGCACGTCCGGACAAGTCGCACGGCAAGCCCGGCCCAATAAGAGGTCGAGAGCAGATGGGCGTCGAGGGCAAGGGAGGAGCGCAGAGCATGGGAGGAACTAGCTCCAACGCGATCAACGGAATCGGCCCGAACAACCCGAAAAAGAAGGGATACATAGACGCGGCACGAGAGGCCTTCGGCGGGTGGAAATAGTGAGCCAGATCAACAACGTGTGGGGGATCCCCCTCGGTGACCTGTGCGGTTTCGCCGTTCGACTTGCTGAGGGGGACTTCGCTTTTCTCGACCAGTTCGTCTCGATCGGAAAGGGGCCTAGTGCAGATTTGAGTCGAGCGGCCGTGGCCTTCCGTGTCCTCGTACACAAGTCCGCGAAGAAGAAGTGGCGTCGCTTGCAGCTCTCCTCTCCGCCCTGCACGAACGGACTCCCCGCCCCACTCGGGCTTATGCGCTGGGACTCCGTGTTCGGCAAGCAAGAGGGGCTCCTAGTAGTGTTCGCTGGCGACGAGCGAGTCGTAGAATTGGGAGACTGGTTGGCTCGGGAAGCGCACGCGGTCTGGGAGGCAGAGCACGTTGAAGGGCGCCTTCGGGACGTGAGGGCCGGCTATCCGAATTACTGGGAAGCTCGATTTAGGCACGACGAGGTTAAGAAGGCGATTGCCGGAGGTCAGAGTGGCCTAGAGCAGGAAGAGCGGCGAATCGCCAGTACCCTCGAAGTCGCTCTGAAACACTCTCACGCGATTCAGCGAGAGGGGACCAAGAAGGCCGCTCTCTCCAAGAAGGCCGCTCTCTCCAAGAAGAAGGCCGCTCTCTCCAAGAAGAAGGCCGCTCTCTCCAAGAAGAAGGCCGTTCTCTCCAAGAAGAAGGCCACCAAGAAGAAGGCCACCAAGAAGAAGGCCACCAAGAAGAAGGCCACCAAGAAGACTCGGTAGCGCAGGAGCCCCGTGTGGTTCCAGAAGTCAGCCCGGCAGACTTGGGCGATTCTGGGCGGTTGCGGGGTGGTGTTAGAGCCCAGGTTCACCTAGCAGCGAATCGCAACTTGTCGATTTCCTTGCGAGCCGCAGCTGACACTCCCGCATCCACAATGCCGAGCGCGCAAGACCTTGCTGCTCCGTCAGGATCGCCCCAGATTCGTCCCTGGGAGACGCGCTTCTGATGTGCATTTGATGTGCATTTGACTCGGCGACTCCCACCCCGCATGTCTTGCGCCACGGCCTCTCGCTTGCGATCAGCGCCTCAAGCCCAGGAGGCGTATCGTGATCAGCACCCGCATGCAAGAGTAAGCGTCCGGCGAGTCCGTCCGTAAGCGTCCGGCGAGTCCGTCCAGCTTGGCCTAGCGCGCCGGCGGCGACTTTGGTCTGAGTAGAGGTCCCCAGAAGGAGGGATCTCATGCGAGGCAAGCACCGCTCACGGCAGGACTACTCGGCACTATTCGCGGAGCAGGAGCGAAGCGGCCTGAGCCTCTACGCTTTCGCTCGCAAGGAGGGCATTCCCTACTCGACGCTGGTGCCGTGGAGACGGCGCTTTGCGGCCGAAGCGAAGAAGGCCGGGCCCAAGAAGGCCGGGCCCAAGAAGGCCAAGGCGAAGGCTGGTGAGGCGGTCGACACCACGCCGCAGTTCTTGCCAGTCTCGATCGAGGCCACAAGCCTCGCCCCGTCGAGCTCGCAGGAGGTTTGCGAGGTTCGGCTCCGCAGCGGCCACGAGCTTCGGATCCCGCCGGGCTTTGATC
>JAESQQ010000419.1 GCA_016765095.1 Planctomycetota bacterium
GCACGGCGGCGAGCAGCAGGCCGAGGATCGCGAGCGCCAGCCCGGCCGCGCTCAGGCGGGGAGGGCGAGCGGGGGAGGCGGCGTCGCGAGCTGGTTCTGTCATGGGGGCAGTCTCCAGGCAGGAAGAGCCACAACAAGCAGTTTCGCGTCTGCTGAGGCGATTCTAAGATTCACTACAGGAGTAAGACCGTCCCGGCCGAGAAGAGGGAACGGAAGGTGCGGCAAATGCTCGGACTGAACTATCTACTCGGCTTGCTCTCGGTGGACATGGGGATTGACCTCGGGACGGCCAACACCTTGGTCTGCGTCCGCGGCGAAGGGATCGTGCTCAACGAGCCCTCGGTCGTGGCCGTGCGAAAAGGGACAACCGAGGTCCTCATGAACGGGCAGGCGGTCGGCCACTCCGCGAAGGAAATGCTCGGCAAATGTCCGTCGGGGATCGAGGCGATCCGCCCGCTCAAGAACGGCGTGATCGCGGACTTCGACATTACGGAGGCGATGCTGGCCTACTTCATTGGCAAGGTCCACAACCGTCGCTGGGGAGTGCGTCCACGCGTGGTGATCGGGGTCCCAACCGGGATCACGACGGTCGAGAAGCAGGCCGTCTACAACTCGGCCGAGCGGGCCGGGGCGCGCCAGGTCTACCTGATTGAGGAGCCGCGAGCGGCGGGGATCGGCGCCGGGCTCCCGATTCAGGAACCGATCGCTCACATGATCCTCGACATTGGCGGCGGGACGAGCGACATCGCGGTCACTTCGCTGGCCGAGATCGTGGCCTCGCGCTCGATCAAGGTCGCCGGAGACCACTTCGACGAGGCGATCATTGAGCACCTCCGCCGGCTGCACAACCTCCACATTGGGGAGCAGACCGCCGAGCGGATCAAAGTCCAGATCGGCACTGTGGCGCCCGACGGTGACGAGGTCGCCATGGAGGTCAAAGGTCGCGACGTGAGCACCGGTCGCCCTCGAGGCTGCATTGTGCGCTCCGACGAGATCCGCGACGTCCTCCTCGGGCCGCTCGCCCTGATCACTCGTGGGGTGATCGAAGTCCTCGAAGAGACCCCGCCCGAGCTCTCGGCGGACCTCGTCGACACGGGCCTCGTCCTGACGGGCGGCGGCGCGCTCCTCCGGGGTCTCGACTCCTTCCTCGAGGAAGAGGTCGGTCTTCCCTGCCGGGTCGCCGATGAGCCGATCAACTGCGTGGCACGCGGAACCGCGATGCTCCTCGAGCACCTCGACCGCTACGCCTCGATCCTCGAGTCGAACGACCAGCTTTAACGGCGCGCCACGATCAGCATTTGCTTCGCGCGGGGTCGCCACGGCGACCGGAGGTAGGCCCGGACTAGGAGCGGCCACTTCGGCGCGCGAGAGTTCATGGAGAAGGGCAGGAAGCGCGGCTCGACTCGCTCGATCCTGAATCCATGGGCTCGAAGGAAGTCCGCCAGGCTGACGTGGGTGTAGATCGTGCGGTGCGTGTAGTCGTCAAAATAAGTCGTCGCGCAGTAGCGGAAGTTCGGCTGAAGCAGGACCCAACAGCCCCCGGGCGCGAGCGCCTCGAAGACGGCGTCTGCGACTTTGGCGCCATGCTCGGGCGTGAGGTGTTCGAGGAGGTTGCTCGAGAACACCATGTCGAGCGGTGCTGTGACTCCGCTCAAGTCGGCCGCGTCGGCCTGTAGCGCCACGACGCCCGCGTCTATGAACTCGGCTGGATCCTGGTAGCGATCGAGGGCAAACCGTTGCTTGGCCTGGATCGCGTTTATGAAGTCGCAGTAGCCCGAGCCGAGGTCTAGGACGGCTCCCTCGCGGGGAGCGTAGCGCTGGAGGTAGGCCCCTATCTCACGCCACACTCCCTGCCGGGCGGGGTCGGGGCAAAAGCGGGCATGGGTGTAGCCGCCGTAGTCCTCGTTCATGGGCGAGTCGGCCTCGCCCAAGGCGGAGTCGGGACGTGCTGTCGGGGCTCGCGGTGGGTCACGGGAGCATGTTACTGCGTCGAGCGAGGCGTAGAATCGTCGGCTGTGCCCGAGCCTCCCTCCCAACCCGACGATCTCCCAGAAGAGGAGCCGCTCCCAGCAGAGGAGCCGCCCCCCGAGGAGGAAGACCTCCGGACGGTTCAAATGAGCGTCCCGATTCCCGGTGAGGACGCTCCGATCCCCGCCCCGGCGCACCCGCCTCGCGAACGTCGACCGAGCGAGGACGACCTCCACACGATCAAGCTCGACTCGCCGACGTCGTCGAGCCGCCCGCCGGCCAGCGTGGCTCCCCCCGACGAAGACTCCGAAGAGGCGGCCACGATTCCACCCAGCGCCGGGGTCCAGCCGTCAGGCTCCAGCGCGCCCTCGGGGAGTGGTCAGCTCAGCTCAGGGATGTTCGACGCTCAGTCGGCCACGATCAAGACCGACGTCGCGACGCCCTTTGGCGTCGATAGCGCCACGATCAAGACGGACGCCAGCGGGGCTCCTCTTCCGGGTGAAGCCACGGTCGCGCCCAAGGGCGGGGCGGGCGTGCCGCCGACCGACATTGGCAGCCGCGGCTCGGGCAGCAGCAGCAAGGGCTCGCTGCGGAGCAAGCGGATCAAGCAGAGCGGAGCGCTCAAGGAGGGCGAGGTCTACGCGGGCAAGTACGAGCTGCTCAACGAGATCGCCCGGGGCGGGATGGGGGTCGTCTATCGCGCGCGCCAGGTCGACCTCAACCGAATGGTCGCGCTCAAGGTCATGTTGGCCGGCAACTACGCGACCGAGGACGATCGGCGTCGGTTCATTCTCGAAGCGGAGGCCTCGGCTCGCCTCAAGCACCCAAACATTGTCCCCGTCTATGAGATCGGTGAGGTCGAGGGGAACCTCTACTTCACGATGGACTACATCGACGGAGTCCCGCTCTCGGATCGCTACGGCGACCTCGATCGAACCCAGCTCCTCGAGGTCATGATCAAGGTCTGCGCGGGCGTGGCCTACGCGCACCAGCGCGGGATCATCCACCGCGACCTCAAGCCGCAGAACGTCATGATGACCAAGGAAGACGTTCCGCTGATCATGGACTTCGGCCTCGCGAAGCAAGTCGAGATCACTGACGCCGAGGGAAACCCCGACTCGCGGACGCGCGAGGGCCAGGTGATGGGGACCCCGCATTACATGCCCCCCGAGCAGGCTGAGGGGCTGATCTCGGAGATCGACGTCCGCTCTGACGTGTGGGCCTTGGGCGTGATGCTCTACCAAATGTATGTCGGTGAGCTCCCCTTCCAGGGGCGGGGGATCTCGGAGCTGATGCTGAACATCTTCGATCGCGACCCGACGCCGCCGCGACAGCTCGACCCCACGATCGACCCCGACCTCGAGGCGATCATTCTCAAGGCGCTCGAGAAGCCCAAGGACAAGCGCTACGACACGGCCGGGACCCTTCAGCAAGACCTCGAGCGGCTCCAGGGAGGGCTCCCGATCTCGGCGCGTCGCGCGACGACGTTTTATCGGTTCCAGAAGTGGTCCAAGCGGAACCGGACGAGCCTCGTGGTCGGCGTCGCGTTCACGCTCGCGGTCTCGATCCTAGGTGGCTTTGGGATCTACCAATACGGCGCGACCCTCCGCGAGCGCGAGGTGGTCGAGGCGGATCGCCGCGAGCAGGTTATCGACGAGTACCTGGAGGCCGTGGCGGCCGTCCGCGGCGACCAGGCTGGCTTCGCGAGCGCGGTCGCGGTCACGAGCGGGACGGCCGCGAAGCTCTTCGGTCAGCGCGGAGGCTGGGAGGCCCGTGTCCGGCAAGCCACGACCCTCACCGGGGAGTCCCGCCAGCAGGCCGCGCAAGTCGCGACCCTCGCGCAGAAGCTGGACCGCTTTCGGGGCGCGGGCGAGCTCGAGGTTCCTGCCGGGGCCGACTCATACGAGGCGATTCGGACCGCGCGGGACCAGGCGCTCACGCTCAGCGAAGGGCGAACCGCTCTGCGCGAGCAACTCGCAGGGCTTGGGGAGCGGCTGAGTCGTCTCCGCTCGGCCCATGTCTCGCTTCAGGCAGCCGAGCGCGCTCGGGCCGCGCTGGCGGCCTCGGCCCAAGCTGCGGCCAGCGAGCTGGCCGCCGTCAGGGGCTCTGGAGAGCAAGTCAAGAGCTGGGATTCGCTCGCGGGTGCACTCAAGCACTTTCAGAGCAAGGGGCTCCGGTCCAAGGTCGAGCCGGGCGGATTGGTCGAGGTGACCCCGAGCGAGAGGTCGTTTGGGGAGGCTGCGCGCGAGCAGCGCCGTTGCCTGTTCCAGATCCTGAGCGTGGCCGAGGCTGACTCGCCCGAGCAGGAGGCCGCTCAACTCGGGCTGACCAGCCTTCAGGACAGCGAACGGGTCGTGGCCAAGGCGCGTGAGCGTCAAGCCGACGAGCGGCTCGCGGCGCTGGCCGCGAACGACTGTCGGGGCTTGCTCTCGCTCCTCGCGTCCTCGGCCGCTGCGGGGGCCAAGGACGAGGATCGCCTTCGCGGCGCACGCCTGGCGCAAGCGATCGCGCAGCGCGGCCTGGAGGCTCCCCTCGAAGAGGTGCGTCTGGCTCCGCTTCGCGACCTCTATCGCGAGGCGAGCTATCGCTACGCTGAGGTCTTGCTCGACCTCCGCGCCTATCCGATCTACCTGGCTGAGGTCAGCCAGGCGTCTGCCTTCCGGCCCGCGGACCTCAAGCGCCTCGACGCGCGCTACAGCGAAATGCTCAACAACCGCAAGAGCCTCGGCGCGACGCTCGAGAAGCTGTTCGCGAAGGTTGCCGAGCAGCCGATCGCGATCTTGAGTTCGCGGCTCGAAACGCTCGCGTCCATTGAGGACGGAGTCAAGGGGGACAACAAGCTTGAGCGACGCTGGGGTGAAGTGGACGTGGCGCTCCGCTCAGCCCGCGCCGAGCGGGCGATCGGGAAGCTGACCCTGGCCAGCGAAGAGGCTGAGCGCCAGTCGCGGCTGGGGACGGCCGCCGATCGCACCAGCCGCCTCGAGATCCTCGTGCGCCTCTGGGGGGGCGTCGCCGCCCTGGCGAAGGAGCTCGAGCCGCTCCTCCCTCCCGGGCGCTCTCGATCCGTGAGGGCTGCGGCGGGCCTCGCGATCGGCGGCCTCTATCTCGAGCAAGCCGTCGAGATGGAGGGCGCCAAGAACATCCCGCTCGCCGAGGACTACGCGCTCAAGGCCAAGGAGGCGTTTGAGGGGCTGACTGGCGTTGGAGACCAGGAGGACCAGGTCACAGAGCTCCTCGCGTCTCTCGCCCAGGAGTCGGGGGCCCCCAAGGGAATGGTCTCGATTCCGGGCTTGACCAAGCTCCGACTGGGCGGCGGCGGAGGGGATCGAAACGAGCCGCGGACCGTCGACATAAAGGCCTTCTACCTTGGCGTCAACGAGGTCACCAACGACGAGTTCCACGCCTTCCTCCTCCAAACGGCCGACGGGCAGAACTTGTCTCCGCGCCCCACTCCCGAAGGCTGGGGGCCCCGATCCCCTCGCCCCGGGACAGGCGACTTGCCTGTGACGGGAATCAGTTTTCAAGAGGCCCAGGCCTACGCCGAGGCCTACGACTACCGGCTGCCGACCGACGCGGAGTGGGAATACGCCGCCCGCCTCCAGGCGAAGGGTGGGGTTCAGCCCTTCCCCGCCGACGCGTATCCCTGGGGCAATGAGTGGGACGCAGACGCGCTCGGCGATCGTCTCCTTCCGCCGGGATCTCGGCCGAGGGACAAGAACAAGCGCAACGTTCACGACCTGGCGGGCAACGTGAGCGAGTGGGTCGTGCTCAAGACAGCAGACGGGGAGGTCGCCGCCCGCGGGGCGTCCTACCTCTATCCCTTCAAGCGGATCGCGCGTGCGGGCTATCGACTCAGGCCGGACAAGGGCTACAGGGGGCCCCAGCTCGGGTTCCGAGTCGCGAAGGACGGGACGGGGGGGACGAAGTGAGCCGATTCGTACCACCTCCCTTGCTCATGCTCTGCGTCGTCTTGTTCGCGGGCTGCTCGACCTACGACCCAGGCGCTCTGGGCGAGGCTGAGGAACTCACGGCGCTGGGCACCGAGTGGTCGGGCGACAAGGCGCACCCGGGCTCGATCCTGTTGGCTCCGATTGAAGTCGGGGATCTGACCGGTCCCAACCCCAGAGCCAGCGAGAAAGTCGGGCCGCTGACCTTCGACGGGTCGGCCCTGGAGAGAGCGCTCGCCCAGTCGCTCCAGCTCGTGGTCCAGCCGGGGCAGCGCGTCGGCCTGACGCCGATCGGGCAGGATCCCAAGGCCTATGCCCTCGCCGAGGGCTACGAACTGATCCTGAGGGTTGAAGTCACGCGCTGGAACGCGCTCTTTGTCGAGACCACGGGCTGGTGGTATCCCAACGCGCTCTTCTTGGGCTGGTACTTCTGGCCCTTTGGGTCCTGGACGATCGCCGACGAGGTCTATGGCCTCGACTGCGCGCTTACTTGGTCTCTTCAGGACACTGCGTCGGAGAAGTACGTCGGCCAGGAGCAACAGACCGAGGAGGTCAGGCGCACGCTCGAACTCTTCAGCGGAGGCCCGCCTCTGAGTCGGGACCCGACGGACGAGGAGGTCGCTCACCTCCCCCGAATCGTGCTCAGCGACGGAGAGCGAGGCCTCGACTTCTTCGGGACCTGGGCTCCTGGCAGCCTCGACCCCGATCAGTGGGTCGAGGTCTCCTTACTCCTCGAGCCCTACGCGCTGCGCCACACGAGCGTTCGGTTGGCGGCGGCGAGCGCCAAGCTGCTCAGCGAGGACCGCGCGAAGGGCTCGCGCGCCGAGCGATTCGCGACGACCCACGCGGTCGTGGTTGGGATCGGCTCCTACGGCGACCAACCCTGCCCAGGAGCGAAGGCCGACGGGCAGGCGGTCGGCGACTTCCTCCGGGGCGTCTCGCCGCTGACGAGCAGCTCAGAGCTCTTCAAGTGGCTCCCCGAGAAGAACCTCTCCCAGCTCTTGGGGGCGAACGCGACCGTGGCCGACGTCTATAGCTCAGCTCTAGCCGCGGCCGGCCGAGCCCGGGCTGAGGATACGCTGGTGTTCTACTTTGCCGGGAAGGGTCGGTTCGGCGAGGGCGAGGGCCTCGAGGCGCTTGAGCTGACTTGCTCGGACGGACCGCTCTCCCTCGCCAGGTTGCGGGACGCGCTCGAAGGGGCGGCCGCCCGTCGGCGCCTGATCTTGCTCGACTGCGACTTCAAAGGCGGCGGGTCTCGCGGCGAAGGGGAGGGCACGTTCCCCCTCGATTCGAACGCGCTCAAGGCTGCGCTGTTGACGCTCCTGTCGACTCAAAAGGGCCTGGGCCTGGTGATCCTGGGCAGCGATCCGACCCAGGAGCGAGAGCGAACCCAGAGCTACGCGTTCGAGTCAGGGCAGGAGCGTGGCCTGCTGACGACCTACCTCGTTCGCGCCCTCTCCGGCGAAGC
>JAESQQ010000420.1 GCA_016765095.1 Planctomycetota bacterium
GCCCGGCCCCCAGACCTTGCCGCTCGGCCCCTCTGGAGCCTCCCGCGCACTTAACCGTAGCTACCTCAGGAGCTGTAAACCCCTAGCGAGGCTCGAGTTCGTCTTCGTGAGTCGAGATCACCTCGAGCAACTCCTCTTCGCTCCTTGACGAGCGGACGAGCGAGACGAACTCGGGCAAGAGGGCCAGGTGCCCAATCCGAGCCAGGGTTCGGAGGTGGACGCGACGGTCGCCAGAGGGCCCCACGACGAAGAAGCACACGTCGATCGCGTCGTTGCTGACGCCTTCGAAGGGGATCTCGCGATCCATGACCCACAGCTCGACGTAGGTCCGGCTCAGCCCGTCGATCGCGAGGTGCGGAACGGCGATCCCCTGGCCGAGGGCCGTGACCTGCTTTCGCTCGCGATCCCAGAGGGCGGCCTCGACCTCCTCGGCCGAGGTCTCGGGGTGTCGGGTCGCGAAGCCCTCCGCGAAGGCCTTGAAGAGCTGGGTCTTGGTCCGAAGCGTGGACTCTTGGAGGACCTCGACGTTCTCGAGCAGGTCACCGATTCGGAAGCCGGGTTCGCGCGGCACGCGCTGGGGGCCGCTCTCGCTCGTCTCGCCACTGACGACCTTGATCGGTTCGAGCGTCTGCTCTTGCGCCGCGTGGAGGTTGCCGCTGACGGCTTTGACGCGCAACACAGCGCAGGGCGCTTGTTCGGTCGCGCGGTCTTCGAAGCCTCCTCGGAACGCGCCGCGAACTTCGCGCTCGGGGGGGGCGCCCAGGATCAGGAGGTCAAAGTCCTTGGCGGTCGCGAGCAGGCTCTTGAGGTCCTCGTCGGTCTGAATCAGCAGCGGCTCACCGACTTCGGCGGCGCACATTCTCGCCAGCCCGTGGTGATAGGAGCGGTGGCGCGTGAGTGACTCGTCGTCGGCGTTGGCAGGGAGGAGGTGCACGAAGGTGAGGGTCGACCCGTACGCCACCGCGAACCGATCGGCGACGTGGACCACCATTGTGTCGTTGGGTCCGGGCTCCGCGAACACGAGCACTTTCTTGAAGCGAGTCAGGCCGGCACCGTCGTGATCCGGCGTCTCCTTGAACAAGGCGAGGTGCGTCGGCGGGTGGTGAATGAACCAGGCCACGGGGTCTGGGATGAAGCGGCGCCAGGGTGAGCGGGCCTGCCACCGCATGACGATCCAGTGCGTTCCGACGGTCACGGCGCGCTCGTAGAGCACGTGCTTGGCGTGGTGCGTGACCACGTCCTCGAAGGTGCACGTCAGGTCGTGCTCCTTCGCCAGCGCCTCGACGTGCTCCGCGATCCCGAGCGTCAAGTCATCGGTCTCCTCGACGTCGCCGAGCGCGGTCTGGTCGGGGATCTCTTCGATTCGCAAGACTCGGATCGGCGTGCCCGGCTCGGCCAGGAGCCCTGCGATTGGAATCAAGTCTTCAATGTCCTCGTCGCGCTCGAAGATCGGGACGATCACCCCCTCGGTGTTCACCCGTCGGTGGACACCCGACATTCGCGTCGAGACCCGCTCTCGATCTCCGTAGAGCCGAGTCACGGCACCCCGTCGCTCCACGCGGCTGCGCGCGAAGGCGAAATACCAGATCACGCCGAACACCACGATCGCGGTCGCGCCGACGTAGGCGATCGTGCCTAGGAAGCCCAGCAGCCCCACGGTTCCGAGGAACCCAATGATCGGGACCCAGGGATAGAGGGGGACGGTGTAGGTCGGCTTGTACCAGCGGGCGCCACTCTCGCGGAGCACGATCACCGCGAGGTTCTCGACGCCAAACACGAGGAGCATGAAGGCGCTCGCGAGCTTGGCGAGGTTGATCACGTCGACGAACGCGACGAGCACGATCATGATCGAGGCCGTCAGCATGATCGACCACACCGGTGTGCGGAACCGCGAGTGCAGGCGGCTGAGGAACTCGGGGATCAGCCGGTCGCGGGCCATGGCGAGCGGGAAGCGCGAGCTGGTCATCATTCCCGAGTTGGTCATGGAGGTCAGCGTCAGAACGGCCATGATCGCCATTCCGAAGCCGGCCACCTTGCCAAGCGAGGCGTGCGCGACGGTCGCGAGCGGCGTGGGGCTGCCCGCGAACTTGCCCAGTTCGCGCCCTCCCTCACCGACGAGGTTCACGTCGAGGTCGACGACTCCGACCAGGACGGTGGTCACGACCACGTAGATCACCGACACGATCGCGAGCGAGAGGAGGATCCCCAGGGGCAGGTTGCGGCTCGGGTCCTTGACCTCCTCCGCGATGCTGCAGATCTTGGTCACGCCCGCGAACGACACGAACACCAAGGCCGCAGTCTTGACGATGCTCCCACCCCCGACCTGGGTGGCCTTCGCGAGCCGAGAGGTCTCTATGTGAGGCAGCGAGAACACCACAAAGAGCGCGAGGCCGATCAGCGAGGTGACCACGATCACGTTTTGAAGGTTGCTCGACTTCTTGACTCCGACCGTGTTCAGGATCGCGAGGGCTAGGCAGATCCCGATCCCAAGCGCCTTGAGCAGGATCACGTCTTCCGTCGGCGAGAGGCCGAAGGCGAACGCGAAGTAGGCCCCAAGACCCACCAGCGCAAACGCGGCCTTGAACACGAGCGAGAACCAGACCCCGAGCCCGACGACCGTTCCAGCCAGGGGGCCCATTCCGCGGTCGACGTAGAGGTAGGTCCCGCCCGAGCGCGGCAGCGCGGTCGCGAGCTCTGATTTGCAGAGCGCTGCGGGGAGCACGATCAACGCGCTCAACAGGTAGGCAAGCGGAATCGCCTCTGCGGCGAACCCCAGCTCCTTCGAGACCGCGACTCCTGGGAGGACGAAGAGCCCCGACCCAAGCATGGCGCCCATGGAGACAGCCATGATCGCCAGGAGACCTAGCTCGCGATCCAGGGTCTTCTTCGGTGTAGACGTGCTTCCCAACGGGGCCCTCAGTTAGGGCCGGAGTCTATCAGCGCCCCCTGGCCTCGCTTTCGCCAGCGCGCGAGTTCTGCGCCGTGTTCGAGAAGCGAGGCCTCCTATTGGGTGCGCCTCTTCTCAGCGTCGTACAGGAGTTGGGCGAGCTCAGCGAGCGCGACCTCATAGCCCTCGTAGGCCGGCGGGAGCATGCCCTCCTTGTCTCGGTAGGGCTCGAGCAGCTCGTTGTAGGCGTCGAGGGCTTGGCTGAGGAGTCGCACTGCTTCCTTGTGCTTGGCCTTTGCGTCCCCCGAGCCCTTGCGCTCGGCTGTGTCGAAGGCCTTGTAGGCGGCCTTGCCTTTGGCCGCGAGCGCCTCTGCCTTCTTGAGGGCCGCCACGTCGTTGCGGGGCTTGGGGCTGATCCTGGCAATGATCTTGAGCTTCTTGTCGACGAGCTTGATCGCGTAGGGCTCCCGGGCCTCCTCAGCCTTTCTCTTGCTGCCGGCGTAAACGACCCCCACCCAGCCGCAGCCCTTGAACGCGGGGAAGCGCTTGGCAGCTTTCTTGGCGCGGGCGCTCTTGGGACCCCAGTAGAGGGCGGTCATTTCCTTGGCGTGTGGCTTGCGGAACATGACCACTCGCCGACCGAGCTGCCGGCCTGACTCACCGCTGAAGTCCTTCTTCAGCTCCTTCCCGCTCAACTTGAGCAGCTTCCCCCCGCGCATGACCAGGAAGGGGGTCTTGACCATGCCCAGCGCCTTCTTGACCTGGCCCTTCTCAAGCGCGATCAGGAACTTGTGTACGAGCTTGAGTGAGCCCTCCTTGTTGAGGGTCAGCTTCTTCTTCTTGGCGGGCTTCTTGGCGGGGGGTGAACCCTGAGCGAGGGCCGGGGCGCCTAGACCGAGGACCAAGGACGCGCAGATCAGGAGAGCGGGGCGATTCAGAGGGGACTCCAAGGTGGGGGGCGGGCTGGAAATGTATCCGTTTGCGAGCTCTTGGTCGACCCGAGGGCGCTTGGTGGGGGGCGGGTGCGGAGCCCCGGGGAGGCTTTTAGTCCCTCTGGGACGTCGGGCGGGGGTAAACCCCGCACCCTACAGATCGCGTGTAGCCCTCCTAAGGGGGGGCGCTCGGGCCCCTCGCGAGGTCGCCTTCCCGGCGCTCGCAGCACGCTCCGGTAGGGGCGGGGTTTACAGCGCCTGAGGTAGCGACGGTTTAAGTGCGCGAGAGGCTCCAGTGAGGCCTGGTCGGCGCGGCCTCGGGGCGGGCGGGGGTAAAC
>JAESQQ010000421.1 GCA_016765095.1 Planctomycetota bacterium
CCCCCGCCCGCCCCGAGGTCGCGCCAATTGTCCTCTCCCGAAGCCGCCCTACTCTGCCGCGAGGCGGCGGACCTTGAGCGA
The DNA here is from genome assembly GCA_016765095.1 of Planctomycetota bacterium. Classification (GTDB taxonomy): domain Bacteria; phylum Planctomycetota; class J058; order J058; family J058; genus NORP233. The sequence goes on from JAESQQ010000421.1 coordinate 82, forward strand.
GTTGATATTCCCCTTCGTGCCGAGGTTCGTGCCGCCGACGTAGATCACAATGTCGCCTGGCTCGCCGAGGCCGAGGCGTCGGATCTCTGCCTCGACCTGGTGGACGAGGTTCTCGGAGCGCTCGTTGACCTCGACTTGGATCGGCATGACTCCGCGGTAGAGCGCCATGCGGCGGTAGGTGCGGGGATCGGTCGTGGCCCCGACGACGGGAACTGTGGGGTGATACTTCGACATGTAGAGCGCGGTCTTGCCGGTGCTCGTGAACGTCACAATGCAGCAGGGGTTGAGCTCCTTGGCCGTCGCGATCGCTCCCCCGCAGATCGAGTCGCAGAACGTGTCGACGTTGACCAGGCTCTCGTGGCGGCGGCTCCCGTATTGGCGGTCGGCGTGGCCGTCGGCAGCCTGGGCGATCCGACGCATGACCTCGACTGACTCGACCGGGTAGTGCCCGCTCGCGGTCTCGCCCGAGAGCATGATCGCGTCGGTCCCGTCGTAGATCGCGTTCGCGACGTCCGAGACCTCCGCGCGCGTCGGCCGGGGACGATCTTGCATGGAGTCCAGCATTTGAGTCGCGGTGATCGAGATCCGGTCGTGGAGGTTGGCCTGGCGAATGATCTCCTTCTGGAGCGCGGGCACGTTCCAGAGCGGCGTCTCGACCGAGAGATCTCCGCGCGCGACCATGACGCCGTCAAAGGCCTTCACGATCTGCTCGAGGCGTTCGACGGCCTCCGGCTTTTCGATCTTGGCGATCAGCTTGGGGGGAGAGTCAAGGCCCTCGGCGGCCTTGCGGAGCTGGAGCACGTCGTCCTCGTGGCGCACGAAAGAGAGCGCTATGTAGTCGACGTTGTTCTCGAGCCCCCAGAGCAGGTCGCGGTGATCCTTGGGCGTCATGGAGGGCACGTCGAGCCGTGTGTCGGGGAGGTTGATTCCCTTGCGCTTCTTGAGCAGGCCGCCGTAAACGACCTCGCACTCAACGGTCAAGTTGCCGTGGTCGACCTCGAGCATTTTGAGTTCGATGAGCCCGTCGTCGAGCAGGATCCGGTGCCCCGGCTCGGCGTGGGTCGTGAGCGACTCGAGGGAGGCCCCAATCACGTTGGGGTCCGTGCTCTCAGCCAGGCCGGCTACGACCTTGACCCGCTGGCCCTCGATCAAGTCGATCGCGCCGCCCGGGAGCTCAGTGGTCCGAATCTTGGGGCCGCAGAGGTCTTGGAGGACCGCGATCGGACGGCCGATCTCCGCCTCGATCTGACGGATCCGATTCAGGACCTCGAGGTGGCCTTCGTGGTTGCCGTGGCTGAAGTTGAGCCGGCACACGTCAATGCCCGCCTCGATCACCGTTCGCAGCGGCTTCATGGCCGAGCAGGCGGGTCCGATCGTGGCCACGATCTTGGTCTTGGGGGCGGGCAAATCGTTCACAGGGGGGCCTCCGCTTCGAACGAGGAACCGGCAGGATCACCGCCTGGGTCCTGGGTTGCAACTCGGCCCGCGAGCTTGCCGGTCGACCCGAGAATCCAGTTAGGATCCCGACTACGGAGTTCCTATGGCCTTCGCCGGCGATCTCAAGAAGCTTCCACTAGGCGACGTCTTTCAGTCGATTCACCAAAACGGCATGACCGGGGCGCTCGCGGTCCGCGACGCCCTCGGCACCGAGCGGCTCGTCTCGTTCGAGCAGGGCTTTGTGACCGGCTGCCTCGAGACCGGCGTCGAGACCGACATGGCCGACGAGCTCGTCCGACAGAACGTGGTCAGCGAGAAGGACGTCGCCAAGGTCCAGAGCAAGTTCTTCAAGCGGAAGGGCAAGCTCAAGCGCAGCCTGACTCGGCGCCGGCTGCTCGATTCGGGCGAGTTCGACGTCTTCGCCCGGAGCCTCGTGCTCGAGCGAGTCCACGATTGCTTCCTGATCGAGGAGGGGACCTTCGAGTTCCTCGAGGAATACGACAAGAGCCAGTTCAGCGTCGACGAGGACCAAGCCGGCGTCCGGGTCTCGGCGAGCGAGATCCTGATGGAGGCCATGCGGCGCGTCGACGAGTGGCAGCGGCTGAAGCGCGCGATCCCGACTTTCAAGGAGGTCTACGCCTCGGCCCGCCCCACAAACGAAGACGACGACTCCCTCACGAGCGAGCTCCTCCGGCTGACCGCCCAGGGCGTCAAGACCTTGGAAGAAGTCCTGGCTGGGGTCCCGGTGCCGCGCTTTGAGGCCTGCGAGCGGGTCCTGAGCTTGGTCGAGTCGGGGGCGCTGCGAGTCGCGACGGGCCCTGAATACCTCGCGCTCGGCAAGGGGGCCGAGGCCCGCGGCGAATACGACGCCGCCGCCAACTACTTCGCCCGCGGGCTCCACTACGAGCGGGGCAACGCCGAGCTCAACGAGCGGCGGATCGCGGTCCTCGAGCGCCTCGAGCGCAACGACGAGGCGGCCGCCGAGCGGAAAGTCTTTGCGGGGACGCTCCTCGATCAGGGCAAGAGCGAGCAAGCCGAGCGGCAGCTGAAGGAGGCCGGGCGCCTCTCGCCGGCCGATCCCCTCCCTCGCGAGCGGCTGCTCGAGCTCCAGCTCAAGCGCGGAGCGGGCGACCTCGACCCCGCCCGCGAGACGAGCCGAGAGCTCGTCGCGCTCTACCTCCGGCTGGGCCTCGGTGAGAAGGCGAAGGGCGTCTATCCGCGCCTGCTGAGCCTCGTCAGCCGGGATCGCGACTTGCGTGAGCGCCAAGCGGTCGTGCACGAGGAACTCAATCAGCCCGCGGTCGCGGGCCAGCTCCGGCGCGAGCTCGCGAACGAGGCCCTAAAGCGTAAGGACACCGCAGAGGCCCTCGCCCAGCTCGAGCGCGTGGTCGCGCTCTTGCCCGACGACGCCAAGGCCCGAGCGCTCTTCGAAGAAGTCGAGTCGGGACAGTATCAAGTGACCCGGCGCGTGCGCCGCTGGCGGGTGGTGCTCGGGCTGAGCGTTCTCGTCGTGGCGGTCGGGTTCAGCTGGAGCCTGTATGAGGTCATGGCGCTCGGCCAGCTGCGCCGCGCCCAGCACGACGCCTTGCCGCAGTTGCACCTCGGCTGCGAGGGCGCCCTCTCGGCGGTCGAGACGATCGATCAGGCTCGCCTGGCCTACCCCTACACGCGCGCTGGAGCCTGGGCGCGCGAGAACGTGCTCCGCCTGAGCGACTTCTACGTCGCGAGCGCGCTCCGCACCGGTGAGCGGACCCACCACCGCTCGCCGGCCAGCGCCCTTCCCGAGTCCATGGTCCTCGCGTCTCTGACCCAGGCCCTCGATCCTAAGAAAGCGCCCAGCTTCAAGGAAGAGCTCGACCGCGCCTGCAAGCTCCTCGACGGGGGAGAAATCGAAGCAGCTCAGAAGACCCTCTCTGAGCTCCACGTCCGCCTGGATCGCGCGCTCGAGGCGCTCCAGCGCGCGGAGCCCAAGACGCGGAGCACGACGCCCTACGAGATCGACCAACAGCGGGTCGAGCAGGCCATGCCGCGCTTTTGGCTCGCCTGGGGCGAAGTCCACTTCGGCGTCCCCGAAGCTCGGGAGCGGCTGCGGGCCGCGCGCGTCGCCCTCAACCCGAAGCCCAAATCGAGGTCGACCCCGACCGAGAGCCCTCAGGGTTCCCCTCTCCCGACCGCGACCCCGAAGTAGCCTCGAATGCGGATCTTGATCACCGGCAGCAGCGGCCAGATCGGCACCAACCTCGCCCTCCGCCTCCAAGAGGCGGGGATCGAGGTCCTCGGGATCGATCTCCGCGAGAACGCCTGGGTCGACACGATCAAGGACCTCCGCTACGACCTCCGCCGTCCGCCGACGGAGCTGATCGACCTCCTCGCCGACGAGCCCCTCGACTTGGTCGTGCACCTCGCTGCCTACGCCAAGGTGCACGAGCTCGTGATCCACCCCGAGCGGGCGCTCGAGAACATAGCCACGACCTTTGGGGTCCTCGAGTTCTGCCGGGCCCGTGCGCTGCCGATCGTGTTCGGCAGCTCGCGCGAGGCCTACGGCGACACGAGCGAGGGGATCACCGCTGAGGACCGGCCCGTCGTCGCCAAGAGCCCCTACTCTGCGAGCAAGATCGCGGGCGAGGCGCTCGTCGGAAGCTACTCCTCTTGCTACGGGATCCCCTCGCTCGTGTTTCGGTTCAGCAACGTCTATGGGCGCTACGACAACGACCTCGAGCGTATGGAGCGGGTCATGCCGCTCTTCATTCGAGAGATCGCCGCCGGGCGCGAGGTGACCGTGTTCGGACGCGAGAAGGTCCTCGACTTCACCTACGTCGACGACACGATCAGCGCGATCTGCAAGGGGATCGACCTCCTCTATCGAGGCGAGGTCCAAGCGCACACGATCAACGTCGCAGCCGGACGAGGCGCCTCGCTGATCGACCTCGTCGAGTTCATTGGGCGCGCGCTTGGGGTGACCCCCAAGCTACGCACCGAGCCGACTCGGCCCGGCGAGATCACCCGCTACGTGGCCGATATCACCAAGGCTCGCCGGCTGCTGGGCTACGATCCAACGGTCTTCCTTGAGGAGGGCGTGCGCCGGGCCGTGGCCTGGTCTGGCGTCTCCGCGAGCCCCGCTGCGCGAGGCGAGTAGCGGCGTGAAGGGCGGCGAGCGGATCCTGGCCGCTGGCCTGGCGCTGATCCTAGGCTTGGCGGCAGCACCTCCAGCCGGCCTCGAGGGAGACTTGCTCCGGGGTCTCGTGATCGCGGGGCTGGGCGCGCTCGCGCTCGCCCAAGGCTGGCTCGGCAGCGGACGTCAGCGCTTGGGGTGGGCGGCCCTGCTCTTTGGCCCAGCCTTGGCGGTCGGCGCGCTCCAGCTCCTGTCCTGGTCCCCCGCCCTCCTCGACTCCCTCGATCCGACCTTGGCCGGGCTCTATCGCGCC